>NZ_DOPT01000045.1:15374-111703 GCF_003512625.1 Herpetosiphon sp.
GCGGGACGGAAGGGTGGTGATTCGCAATGATAATTAAAAACCTACCCTTGTAACACTAGGGGGTGAGGGCATACCAATCTCCGTTCCCTCACCCCAACCCCTCTCCCACGGCGGCGGGCGAGGGGCATTCATCCTTCATGATCATCGGTTCCCCCTCACTCGCTGGGCGGGAGCGGGGGTCAGGGGGTGAGGGCGTGCTCCTGTTTAGCGCAACACAAAGACCTTCCCACCTGAGCCAGGCACTTCGATTGTGGCCATACCTTCAGGGGTTTCACGATCGTAGTTATAGACCCATTCGTGCCATAAACCACCAACCGGGAAATGCACATCAAGGTATTGCAGGGTGATGCCAAAATTCACCACAACAATCACATGTTCGCTGCCATCGTCGGCCCAGCGATAGTAGGCCAACAATTTGCGCTCAGCATCCATGGCGACAGGCCGGATATTATTGCCAACCAAGGCCTTCGATGAGGTACGTAATTGAATCATGCCACGATAGAAGGCGTGCAAATCAGTGCCCTCAGCTGTTTGCAATAACTCCCATTTCAGCATATTTTTGTCGATTGTACGTTCGGTATCCATGCCAAATTCTTGGCCATGATATAGCATGGGCACACCAGCAGCGGTAAATAGCACAATCGCGCCCAGTCGCGATTTCAAATAAGCGGTTTCGCGGCTGATATTTTCGTTGGTTTGGGCCTCGTAAACAATCCGCTGCTCATCGTGCGATTCAAGATAATTGATCGCTTGGGCATTATCGTTGTAGCCAGCATTGCGAAAATCGATAATCCCCAGCGTGGCCTCAACATTGCCATACTGATTGCCCTCGAAATCACCTTCGCGCAAGTTGGCAAACATTTGCGAATGAAACGAACGATGCCACGACGAATCCATATCAGTTTGATCAACCATGGTGGTGTAATCTTTGAGATTTTCGGCAATCAAATAGACATGCGGTTTGATTTGGCGAGCCTGCCAGCCCAAGAACGAAACCCCATTCTCGCCATCAAAGCCAATTCCCTCGGCGTGATCGTAGCGAAAGCCATCGATGTGCATATCGCTGAGCCAATAGGTTTGCACATCGCTGATTAATTGTTTGACTGCTTCATTCCAATGGTTCAAATCGGGGAAGCCCCACGGGTTGCCGTCGCTGCTAAAGAAAGGGCTTTGATCGTAGGGATACAAATAGTTAATCGGGCTAGAGTGATCGACATGATTAAACACTACATCCAAAATCACCCCAATGCCATGTTGGTGGGCCGTATCGATCAACTCGCGCAAATCGGCAGGCGTGCCATAGGTCGATTCGGGAGCAAAGAAATAGGCCGGATTATAGCCCCACGAACGATCGCCAGGAAACTCAAACAACGGCATTAATTCAAGCGCATTCACCCCTAAATCTTGAAGATAAGGAATTCGTTCAGTGACGGCTTTGAAGGTGCCAGCCTCGCTAAAATCGCCAACATGCAATTCATAAATCACCAATTCATTCAGCGGACGAATGCCAAAACCATCGTCGTGCCACTCGTAGGCTGGCTCGCCAACATGAATAATCGCCTGTGGCTGATCGCCACCAGCCCAACGCAATTCACGGGCATAGGGGTCGCCGATGATCGTCTCGCCGTCAATCACAAATTGATAAGCATATTCGCCAGCTGCTAAACCTTCTTTGATAATCCACCAAATCCCGCGATCCGAAATATTTAATGGATCAGCGGTTTGGTTCCAATCGTTAAACGAGCCAATTAAATGAACACTCTGCTTCCATGGTGCATAAAGGCCAAACGCCACCGCGCCATTGCCTAAATCGCGTGCACCCATCCAAACCCCATCGGGCAAACTAGCCACCGTTGGCGAAGCATCAGGATTGGCATCATTTTGCATATATGTGAACCTCATCGACTAACTAAATCACTAGCTACCACTCTAGATTAATAATTTCCAAACCCCACATAGCAGAGTCTATGCCACAAATGGAGGCTTTGGCAAACCAATTAAGCCCAATTTAGGCACCAAAGATCAGGTCACGACCTGATGTCAAGCCCTTTTGAGGTGATTAAACTAGCTATACGCCCGTCACAGCATCGATTTATAGGAGTGAGCCAATGATGTTGCACGCCAGCAACGAACCAGCCCTTGATGATGGGCTGCAACGTTATCTTAATGAAATTGCTGAAACTCCACTCCTGGCAGCAGAAGAGGAGCAAAAGCTAACCCAAATTGTCCATGTAGCGCGTCAAGCTCAGCCAACCCCAGCCTGTCGAATTGAACGTTGCCCAAGTTGTGCCCTATTTGAGCAATGTGTAACCAAACTCAAAGAGCCAGCCCACGAGCAACTGGTGCGGGCTAATTTACGCTTGGTCGTCAGCATCGCCAAGCGCTATCGTGGCTTTGGCCTGCCCTTCCAAGATTTAATTCAAGAGGGCAACATTGGCCTGATGAATGCGATCGAGCGCTTTGATGCCACCAAAGGCGTGCGCTTCTCAACCTATGCTACCTGGTGGATTCGCCAAGCGATCACACGTTCGCTGGCCAATCAAGGTCGCTTAATTCGCTTGCCAGTCCATCGCTGGGAGCTGTTGATTAAAGTGCGGCGGATCGAAACCAAATTACTGCAAGCGCTAGGCCGTGAACCAAGCGCCAACGAAATTAGCACTGCCTTGGGTGTCCCTGAAGAAAAAATTTGCGATTTACTGAGCATCGCCCAAGTGCCAATCTCGCTGGCAACCCCTAAAAATGAAGAAACTGATATGTTGCTCGGCGATAGCTTGCCCGACGAAGATTGGGAAGACGAACTCGAATGTCTGCTGACCAGCATTGATGCTCAATATACCCGTGCCATGCTCAACCAACTTTCTGAGCAAGAGCAAGAAGTGTTGACGCTGCGCTATGGCTTAAAAGATGGTAAAAGCCGTTCACTCTCGGAAGTTGGCGCAGTGGTGGGCCGCACGCGCCAGCGGATTCAACAAATCGAAGCGGGTGCATTGCAAGTCTTGCGCACGCAGTTATCGCAATAGCCGAGCTTGAACGATGCATAGCTATTTGATGGTCGCAGGATTACTCACGGTGCTCATGGCGTTAGCCCATAGCATTTTTGGTGAACAATTGATCTTGCGGCCATTAGCGCGTCAAATCCAAACTACGCCCAACCGCTTGCTGCAATCGCGGCTGCCAACCTTGCGGTTTACATGGCATATCACCAGCGTACTCGGCTTAGGCATGGCCTGGCTTTTTTTCGATTGTGCCCAACAATCCCAACTCAATCCGAGCCAAATTTTGCTGCTACGCACCAGTTCAATCACCTTCATTGTTTGCTTTGGCATTGCCCTGATTGGCTCGCGGGCCAAACATCCCTCGTGGCTCATCTTCTTAATCATTGCTGGGTTGACATGGCTCAGTACCATCGCCTAAAATCAGTTATACTATTCGCACAAATGAGCTGTTTATTAGGTGAGCGTTTATGTCAAAAATTCTGAGCGCTGAATTTCATCAACGGCATTCGTTGGTGGTTGCCCGCGAGCTTTTAGGATGTAGCCTTGTGCGCCGCTTAGCAACTGGCGAAGAATTACGCGGGCGGATCGTTGAAACCGAAGCCTATACCCCTGATGATCCTTCGTGCCATGCCCATCGCCGCAATACTCCTCGTGCTCGATCAATGTTTGCGCTTGGTGGCATTAGTTACGTCTACATTATCTATGGCATCTATCATTGTTTAAATGTAGTAACTCAAGGCCTTGGCGAAGGCGCAGCCGTACTAATTCGGGCAATTGAGCCGTTGAGCGGCAATGCAACCATGGCCCAGCTTGTCCAAAAAGATCCAGCTAACCCCATGCGAATTGCCAGCGGGCCAGGCATGGTTTGTCGGGCCTTAGCGGTTGATAAAAGCCTTGATGGCGTTGATCTGAGTTCCCAACAAGCTGGCTTATGGTTCGAGCAAGGCCCAAGTTTACCGGATCAAGCAATTTTGCAAACTCCCCGAATTGGGATTAATAGCGATCCGCATACTGTGGCAGCCCCATGGCGTTTAATCGTGGCTGATTCAAAAGCATTGAGTGGCACACGTCGCCAAAATCAAGGGCAAGCATATCAAGCACAGCCTGATTGGTTCCAAAAACAAGCTATCTAGCTATTTTAAAAGCCATTTGACACAAATCCACCTTTTATGTCATTATTACGCTGTTCGTGGTATAACAACCAACACACTACCATGACTCCCCAGAGCAGGATACGGTTAAGATTTTGGCAATAGCCTACCGTCGAGGGCTATTACCACCCTTTTAGCACGCTAGTGTTGGAGGATTCATGGCCGCACCAATCGTTCAAGCTGATTTTGAAGTAATGGATCAAGTTGCCCAGCGCCTTAGCAAAAATGCTGAGAGTGTTACGGCAATGCAAAATACGCTCAAACAAACTATTGAAGACTTACGCTCAACATGGTTGGGTGATGCTGCGGTTGCATTTCAAAAAGAAATGCAGGCTGATATTTTGCCTGCAGTGCAACGGCTGATCAACGCTTTCCAAACCGCCCAAAGTACAACCTTAGAAATTAAGAAAGTTTTACAAGAAGCCGAGCAAGAGGCCGCCAATCTATTTAAAGGCGATCCAACTGGTGGCTCAGCCAGCACCCAAAGCGCTAGTTCAAGCGCTGGTGGCGGTGGAGCCTCAAGTGCTGGTGGCGATACTGCGGCAGCCAGTGCTAGCCCAAGTAATGTTGGCGTAATGGCTGGTGGCACCAGCAGCGCTTCTGCCAGTGGCAGTGGCGGCGGCGGTGGTGGCGGTGGCGGTGCAGCCTCGGCTCAAGCAAGTGGCGGCGGCGGTGGTGGTGGTGGCGGAGCAGCCTCAGCTCAACCAACTGGCCAACAACCCAAGGCTACCAGTGGTGGCGGCGGTGGCGGTGGTGGTGGTGGCGGAACAGCCTCAGCCCAACCAACTGGTGGTAATGCAGCCGCTGCAGGTAATGCAAGCCTTGGTAAACTCTCTGAAAAATACGAAACTGGTGGCCGTGGCCCAGGCACGGTTTCATCAGGCAAAGGCGACCTTGGCGGCGCTTCATATGGCTCATACCAAATGACCAGCCAAACTGCCATCAAAAAAGATGGCAAAATTGTCTTTGTTAATGGCGGACGGGTCGCTGAATTTTTACGCAACCCTGCTGGTGCACAATATGCTGAAGAATTTAAGGGCTTGAAACCAGGGAGCGCTGAATTTACCGCCAAGTGGAAGCAAATTGCTGCTCGCGATCCACAAGGCTTTGCTGCTGCCCAACATCAGTATATTGAAAACACCCACTATCAGCCTCAAGTCAACAAGCTCAAGGCAGCTGGCTTTGATGTAAACAACTATTCGCCAGCAATGCGCGATGTTGTTTGGTCAACCTCAGTTCAACATGGCCCAGGCGCAAGCGTGATCACCAATGCGCTCCGTGGCAAAGATCTTAGCCAAATGAGCGAATCGCAAATTATCAATGCGATTTACACCGAACGTAGCAAAACCCTCGATAATGGGCGCTTGGCCTATTTCAAAAATACCAGCGATGCTGGGGTTATTCAAGGCTTGAAAAACCGCTTCGTCAACGAACGCAAAGATGCCTTGAACATGTCGGCAAATCACTAGATCCCGGTCTTTTTTTACAAACGCCCCGCACGATCAAACGATCGGCGGGGCGTTTGCTTGGTTAAGCTGGTTGCTTATGGAATGATATACCAAACATTATCAACTTTTTTCATTTTTGAGGTGCTGCTACCCGATGAGCCAAAGCCTTCGGTCGCCATATCGGTTTTTTGTTCTTGACCCAGCACCGACATGCTCATCGTACCACTGGCGATTTTGATTTCAGCATCATCGCCGCTTTCTGAAACTTTTTCAACTTTGAGGTTTTCGACCTTGACGTTTAATTCAGCGCCAAGCGAACCCAATTGTTGCAATGAAGTTAAGATTTCGGTTTTTTGGGCAGCTTGTTGCTCAGGCACGAAATATTTTGAAAGGGTATCGGCCCATTTTTCTTGGGTTGCAGCTTCGCTTAGCTTGGGATCATTGAAGGCAGCCGCAAAATCGCTGAAGAATTTTTCGGCCCGAACTTCGGGGGCTTCGGCGGCTGAACCACCACAAGCAGCCAAAACACCCATCACCATCAACAACATCAAGCCTGATGCCAAACGACGAACCAGTTTCATAATGCGTTTCCTCACAGACCCTATTGATAGGGTAAAATTTCCACAGTCGCAAGCATAGCAGTACTGTCAAGGGGTTAGTAAGCTGATTGGATTGGCTGGTGCATCAAGGGTCGCCACTACCAGCCCCGCATACGCTGACAACCCAAGGCTAGGGTAGCCAACCATTGCAGCAATTTGATCGCCATAAAATGCCGCAAATTGGATTGGCTGATGTGTCGATTGGTGATGTTCTGCGATAAGTTCGCGAATATAGTTGAGTTCTTCTGGGTCGTAGTTGGGCAAAGCTTGGCCTGCAAAGCGTGTAACTGCCCCTTCTTGCCGCAACATTTCGGACAAGTTTCGGGCCCCGTGGATCAAACAATAGGCAGCACGATAAAGCACAGCACGGACTGATTGTGCAATCAAGGCTGGAGTAGGGATGCTCTTGTCCAGCTATAGATGGGCAACCATGTATTTTTTGGATTGGGCATAAGATTAAAGCGATAAGCCCAATCGGTAAAATGCTGCTGCGTCCAACCGCCCATAAGATCGTCAACGACCACCAAGGTCATGCGTAACGCGAAATCCATCGGCGGAAAATCGGCCTGAATCTCGGCAAGGGTTTGTTGGGCAATAGCTTCAGCATCAAACGCCAACAGTGCCTCATAATGGGCTGGTACATGCTGCTTGCCCATTGGGTTAAGTGCTACAAAAGGCCAGTCGATGCCATCACGTTGGGCATTGAGCATGCTCGTGGTGTAGGCCTCGAAGCGGGCAGGCCCACGCGGAGGATCATACAATACCCGTTGGCGCAACAAACTTGGTACATATTCAACCTGCATTCAATCTCCTTAATTTGGTTATGCTTCAAGCCGCATGTTCAAGAAGTTGTTCAAGTTGGGTTGAAATTACTTAATAATTACTTAATGATTTTTATGCTGTGCTTAATTTCGCTAGTGCGTCTGATGGAATTCGTAAGGCTGTCGTAACCAAGCTAGTTGTACTTTTTTCAAGTGTGGCATACAATAGAGTGAGATCGCTACGCCATTATCGCGCTCCATGTACCACAGAAAGGATGCAGCGATGCCCCCAATTCAAAAAGCGTTTGTTATGGTTGTCGAAGATAACGCCGATAACATGTGGATTATTACCGAAATGCTGAATGATGACCCGCGCGTGCGTTATTGCAATGTGCGACCATCAGGCAAGCAACTTTTCGCATTTATGGCAAAAAATGACGTTCCACCAATTAATTTAGTCTTACTTGATTTAAATTTGCCTGGTGATGACGGATATAGCATTCTCGAAAAGATTCGGGTTCATCCAAAATTAAGCAATGCCATCGTGGTTGCAGTCAGTGCTGATAATACCGCTGAAGATGTTGCTAAAGTTCGCGCTTCGGGGTTCGATGGGTTTATTGGTAAACCTTTACGCCATGATCGGTTTCCAGAACAATTACAACGGGTAATGGATGGCGAGGCAGTCTGGGAGCCAGATTAGGCAACGGTAGGCCGAGGGACGCAAAATGGGTGCGCTCAGTGGGTTGAGTTCACCCATTAATTATTTAAGCAACCATGTGATGATCACGCGATCCAGCTAGTTGGAAGGCTAAACGTAGGGCATGTTGTAAATCGTTGGTGGTGCGGGTGCAGGCCAAATTCATGCCCAACGAGACCAAAATTTGGGCGACATCGGGCGAAATGCCACACAAGATAATTTGAGTTCCCAGCAAACGCGCCGATTGCGCCAACTGCAACAAACTATTGGCTGCCACATAATCCAGCGCGGCAATCCCCGTAATGTCAATAATACAGACTGTCGCATGATTTTGGCTGATCGTCATCAGCACATTGGCGGTGATTTGGCTGGCTCGTTCTTCGTCAACTGTACCAATTAAGGGCAGTAACATCACAGCATCGGCAATTTGCAATAACGGAGCCGAAAGCTCGCGAATGGTTTGCAATAGTTGTTCTTGTTGCTGATAAACATCGGTCAAGCGGGTTAGGGTTTGCTCAAGTTGGGCATTGGCTTGAGCTAAATCGCGCTGTTGCTGCTGATCGCGCAAGCGCCCAAGCGTAATCGCCAAGGCGCTGCCAATCCGGTTGGCAAAAATATTAAATAACGAGACTTCGACGGTGCTGAATGTTTGGCCCTTCAAACGCCCAGCATAGATCCAACCCAGCAACGTGCCTTCGTTCCAAATTGGCAGGCCAATTGCTGCTTGCATCGGGTACTGGCTTTGTAAGGGGTCGGCGGGCCATGGCAAGGGTTCGCCAGCCTGCCAAGCATGGCTATAATCGCCAAGTTGCTGGGGTTGCTCAAGCTCGATGCTTGGCAAAACACGCTTGAGCCGCACCCCACGACAGGCCTTTGCCACCAAGGTTAATGGTGATTCAAGCACATAGCAGACCGCAACTTCGCAGGCAAACAACCTGGTTACTTTATCCAGCGCAACATCCAAGGTTGCCTCAATCGTTGTGAGCGTTAAAGGCAGCGATGAAATTTCATAGAGGATGGCAAGTTCGATTTCACGATTGAGCATACAAGGTTCATCCGTTCAATGGTCAGGCCTGACCAATAGCGTACACAACAACGGTTTTGTTATGAAACAGCGCTCCGCCTGTTTCCGCAGCAGCAATTTCGCCAAAGCTAAACATACCGACAACTGGCACATCCAAGCCAGCAACTTCGCGAATGCGTTGCACTTCGGTGGCGGCTGCATCGCCCAACATTGCCAGACGCGAAACACAATCGAAAATAATTAATGCTGCTGGTGGCCCATTTAGCGCAGCCAAGGCCCGTTTCGTGGCCAGTTGAGCAGCGTTGAACAAGGTTTCATGCGAGCCATGCATAATATGCGCGACCACATTTTTGGGCACGCTGGCAATGCATTCGATCGAGCCATCAGGATGGGTGCGCAACGGGTCGCGAATCAAAAATTCGCCATTAATTTGGGGCAAGCCAATCGGATGATCGATCACAAAGCGCCCGAAATTTTCCACTGTCAAATCGGGGAAAAGCTCTTGATAGACTGCAAAGGCAGGCCGTCCATCAAGCTCGTAAATAATTGTGCCTTCGCTGCGTGTAACCACCAAACCTCTTGCAGCAGGCTCCCAGCCATGTTGTACCCCAATGCCCATCGGAGTTGGCGATTGCAATAGGCCGACTGCCGCACCATCGCTAATGACCTGATCGTTGACAAATTGATAGGTTTGTTTGAATTGGAAGCTATCGCCAGCGCCGCCACCAACCAGCGGGCATAACGGGCCAAAAGCAGCGGTGGCATGCTGCACAAAATCGGTCAAGGTGCCAGCCAAACCATCGACCAAGATCAAGGCAGCTTGTTGACTAGTGGGGTTATCTAAAACAGCCTCTAATTGATCAGCCAACTGATCGGCAACCTTGCCCGGATCGGCTTTGACCCCTGCGACAAGGCTCAAATCCAGCTTGAGATCATCGGAAGCCAGTGCGAGTAGCACCACACCATGGGTAAAAGTGCCGGCATTGCTAATAATGCCGCCAGCACAACAGCCGATTAATGGCGCTTGTTGGCTTGCTGCACGAATGCCTTGAACAACGGCGGCCTGATCATAGGCATCAGTGGTAAAGGCGATCAGACAGGTTGGCGAATGGGGGGCAAGCTGCGTACAGGCTTGCTGGGCGGCGGCGAAACCAGCATCATAGCTGTGCTCAATCTGCGATGCACCGGTAGCTGCGTGTGTCGTCATTGTGGAATACCTCACAACACAAAAGATGCAGTGACTGCTTTGTCGCAAGTGCGGATTAGCTAGGCCTAGGATACGATGGCAACTAGAATATAGGCAATAAACCGAAGGATTAACATGGGCTGGCTTAGCGGGTGAAAGTGGTTGAAAACGAGGCTCGGTAGTTGTTGAGATTGACTACCGAGCCTGGTTAAAATGGCAATTAACCCTCAAGCTCGTCGGCTAATTCGCGCACGGCTCGTTTGGCATAGAGCCAGACCGTACCAAGTTTGGGGGCAGCGATGGTTTTATCAAAGACCATGACCAGCAAAAATTGCCTGCCAACGTCAAAAATATAGAAATCGTAAATATCGCCTTCGTGCATATACAGGCCGCTGCCTGGGTCGTTATGCAATTGACGGGTATAATCGACCATTGTTGAGAAACTAGTGGCCAACAAAGGCAAAAATGGCGGCAAGGGTAACGAAGTATGGCCTTCTTCAACCAAGGGCACGCCCCAACGGTCGGTCAAAATCGTTGATTGCGCCCCAAGCTGAACGCCGAGATCCTTGAGTTTTGCTACCAAAGGAGCCAAAGTTTCGGCAGTGAGCACCAAAGAACCACCACTACGCAGTTTCGAGCCAAACGAATCATCAAAATTCGTGGTTGGCGCAGGTGGTGGCGCTTGTTGCGCAGGTGGCGGGGTTTGTTGGGCGGGCGCGGTTGGCCGCGCTGGCGCAGGTGCTTGGCGGTTTGGTTGTTGGGTCGCAGGCCGTGGACTAACCGGCGGTGGCGCGGAACGTGAAACCGGAGTTGGGCGGGCGCTGACTGGCGGCGGCGCGGTGCGCGTTCGCTGAGGTGGCGCAGTTGGCCGCGGGCTAACTGGCGGCGGCGCTTTGCTCACGCTGGCGGGCGCAGTCGAACGTGCTACAGGGGTTGGTGCTTTGGAAACTGGCGGTGGCCCACCCATTCGCGCTGGCGCAGGTGCTTTGGAAACGCTTGGCGGCGGGGCAAAGCGAGCAGGAGCTTCAGGCTGTGGTTCTGGCTCAGGTTCTGGTTCATAAACAGGCTCTGGCTCGACCGGACGCGGTGGCGGGACGGCTTGCAAGGCTTCATCTAAAGCATCAAGCACTAACACCGCAGTTAAATTACGGTCGATGAAGCGAAATACTCCACGTTGCGCCGCTTGTTCAGCAACCTCAGGATTGGCCGAACGTGCCACCAGAATCACCCGCGTGTCGGGCGCAAAATTTGGCACAAGATCAGCCAAATCCAGGCCGCTAAACCCGGGCAAATCATAATCGGCAATCAAGACATCGGGCGCAATTTGCTGCAACTCCCACAACGCCTCGTTGGAAGATTGCAACATAGAAAGCTCAATTTCGCCTGTGACAGCCGTACTCAGCGATTGAAGCACCGGATTATCACCAGCTACCACAAAGACCCTATAGCCCATACAAACTCCTACCTGTGAGGCTAAAGCCCCCGCTGTGGCAGTGCAACCGTAAACGTACTGCCGCGACCTTCTTCGCTTTGAACCCAAACATGACCATTATGCAATGCAACGAGTCCTTGCACAAGGGCTAAACCTACCCCAGTACCCCCATACTCTCGGGTGAGTGATTGGGCTACTTGGTAAAAACGCTCGAATATCCGTTGCAGATGGGACTCAGGAATGCCAATGCCTGAATCGCTGACGCTGACAAAGACCCATGGGCCAGGTTGCAGCGTGCCTTTGAAATAGGCATGTTCATAGGGCACTGATTGAACCGTCTCACACCATGCCCGTACCGTAATCATCCCCTCAGCAGGGGTGAATTTCATGGCATTCGAAAGCAAACTCATCAGCACCAAGGCAATTTTGGCCCGATCGGCATACAAGGTGCACAAGGCATCAGGTGGGGTTGCCAATGAAAGTGTTTGCGATTTCTTTTGGGCCAGCCCATGCATTTGATCGATCACTTCGTAGAGCAATTCATCGAGCACAATTGGCTCCAGCTGCAGCTCGGTTTGGCGGGTATCCAACCGCCGCAGATGGGTCATATCGTCGATAATTTCTTTCATGCGCTGAGCGCTCTCGACCAAGCGATCAAGATAGGTACGAATTGGCGGCTCGCTACGCTCTTGAATCACGATGCCATAGCCTAAAACCACGGCCAGCGGCGTGCGCAACTCATGCGACGTAATCGAAATAAATTCACTCTTTAGCCGATCAAGCTCTTGCAAGCGGCTATTGGCTTCTTGCACACGGGTGAAGAGTTGGGCATTATTCAGAGCTGCTGCCGCTTGATTGAGCAACAGCATCATGCCTTCGATCTGAGCACTGGGCAAGGCCTCAGTATAATCAAACAAGGCACTGCCGATCATCGCTCCACCAACTCGCAGCGGAAAGGTGATCACGTTGTGGTCAGCCTCGGCTAGCTTGAGCGTGGTTTGAATTGGCTGTTGCTGTTGATAGGTTTCTTGCAAAAGCTGCCAGCCAGCCTCATTTAATTGAGGATGGCTCGCCTGTCCCATCAACAAACGCGGCGATTCATCGGGTTGTTGCAACAGAAAATAGCCAAATTGACAGCCAATTTCGCTATTGGTGACCCGTACAATCTCGCCACACAATTCGCTGAGCGACAATGTGCGATTAAAGGCGCTGCTTAATTCAAGTTGATGCACAATCGCTTCAAGCTTGACCTTTTGCAACACCATTGCCCGTTGATGCAGCACTTGAGCTACTGTCAAGCGCATTTCTTCAATTTCGAAAGGCTTGCTAAGATAACTGGTTACGCCCTGTTGAACGGCCTCGCGCAAGGTTTCCAAGGTGGTTTGGCCAGTCATGATGATGACCGCCAAGCCTGGATTCAACGCCCGCGCCTGCCGAGCCAACTCAAGTCCACTCATCTCAGGCATTTTAATATCAGTCAACAACAAATCAAACGCTTGATGGCGCAAATGATCAAGCGCGACTAAACCCGATGTGGTGTCAACAACCTGATAGCCAACATTGCGAAGTGCTTTCGAGCAATAGCGGCAAATCGACGTATCATCATCAACAACAAGGATAGCCGGAGCGCGGCTATACTCAGAGGCTTCGTTGGGTTGGCGTTCGGTCATGGCCAACTACACTCCTCGATCAACCTAGATTGGTAGGATCAGGGTGATAGGGGTTCAAGAGCTGCTGCCGGTAGCAGCGTTTGCTTCCCATCACTAAGGGTTATTTCAACGACATGCGAACGAACACCAGAGGGCAAGAGTTGTGGCAATGCCGGAAAACTGCGCACAGTGCCAACTGTGCCACGATGTGGGCCGGCCACAATTCGCGCTGGGCTACCAACTGCTAAGCTGGCTTTTACCACAGCAGCTTGCTCGATGTTGCGTACCCGTGAGAGTGGAATCACCACCCGAGGGCGGCGTTGAGGGCTACGAAGTTGGGTAACGCCTTCGATCAAGGCTTCTTGTTGATCATACGAAGCTAAAACTTTGAATAGCGCTTCGTTCATGGGCTGCACCCCAAAGCCTTCGGTGATCATCAGAGTCAAACCAGGATCACGGTTGTAGGGCGGGGCTGGCAAGCGCCATGTATTATAGCCTGTGCGCCAAGCATCAAAGCCATCATCGCCAAGGAAATCGCGCAGTTCATGTTCTTCGATTCCGCCGACGATCACACCGCGCACTTGTTCATCAATCGCTCGCCGGAGCGCCGCTGCGGTGATGCTGGCTCCGCCAATCAAAATCGCGTAGGCTGAACGAGCATCGATCGAGCTAATATCAACTTGTTCCTTGGGATCAGTCACCAGCAAGCGCAGCACGCCAAACCGCTCGCCACCAAGGCCAAAAATGCCCTGAACATATGATGCAGGCGTTTCAATAATGACTGTGCGCGAATCTGGCACTTCCATCACGATCCCACGAACTTGCGCTTTAAGTTCGATTGGCAACGCATTGGGTGTTAATGTCACATAGCCCGTGCTACGATCGATTGTTGTTATTGTACCAGCAACTGGAGCCACCACCGTCGAGCCAGCAATTAACCCCGCCCGCGCCAAAACTTCGCCCTTGGCGACTTTATTGCCCTCTTCTTTTTTCATTTTCGAATAAACTTGGGTTGGCAAAACTCCCAGATCACGGGCAATATTAATAATTTGGGGATCAAGTGGGTATTGCGCCCGCAACACGATATCATCTGGCTCCACCCGACTACCAACGCGCACCAGCACTTCTCCTTCAACTGGTAGTTGGCGTTCGATGCGTGCAACCGTATGCATGACGACCGGGGCAGCACCATCAGGGTAGTAGTGCGTCATTGGTTGGGTCTCCTACAGGCAGTGGCAACAGGCTGCATTATAGCATAGCCCGGCCCTCTCGACATAGTGGTTTTTTGGTGCTTGGCAGAGCCTAATTCAGTGCATTCCCTCGCCCACGCTGCGGGCGAGGGGCTTTCATTTGGGTAGTTCATTCATAGCGGGTTGAACTGTAGGTATGCTAGCGATCACTAAATCAAAATTTAGGGGGTGCAGGGGGATTAAAGCCCCTTACATTAAGCATCGTTGGGTGGGATATGCCGTCGATTGGCATTCCCTCACCCCCTAACCCCCTCTCCCGCACACGAAGCGAGGGAGAACCCATTCATCATGAACGGTGGAACGCCCCTCGCCCGCCGCAGTGGGAGAGGGGTTGGGGGTGAGGGATCGAAGATTACTTAAAACCTACCAACCTAAAGACGCAGTTTAGCGATTATTCAGTTCGACGCTACAACGCAGTAATTCTGCCACGCTCCAAGCTTGCCATGGGCAGCCGCGCGGGGTGATCGGCGCATCGCCATCGAAAATTTCGCTCACCGAGCCAATTCCAGCATCGCGCAGGTGATCGGCGAATGGTTGCAGATAACTACGCGCCTGCTCAACCCCATAGACTTTGCTGATCGCACTGATAAATGGCCCAATCAACCAGCCCCACGTGATGCCTTGATGATACGAGGCATCGCGGGTTTTCAAATCGCCACCATAGCGACCAAGGTATTGTGGGTCGTGGGGGGCTAACGAGCGCAAACCATATGAGGTTAAGAGATGGCGGGCGCAGCTATCAACCACAGCTTTGGCGGTGGCATCATCAAGCGGCGAGTGTGCCACCGAAACTGCAAATAGTTGGTTGGGTCGCAACACCGGATCATCGCCGTGCGGGCCGTCGATTACGTCGTAGAGGTAGCCATGCTCAGCCGACCAAAAGCGGCGATAAGCAGTCGCCACTCGTTCAGCAGCACAGCGAAAGCGCTCAACATCCTGATCATTGCCCAATAAAGTGGCAAATTCGCCCAAAGTTCGTAGGGCACTATACCACAAGGCATTAATTTCAACCGCTTTGCCCTCGCGGGGTGTGACCACCCAATCCTCAAACTTGGCATCCATCCAGGTTAATTGAATATGGGGTTCGCCAGCAGTCAAGAGATAATCATCGGCAACTTTGATTGAGTAGCGGGTACCACGTTCATGCCAATCAATAATTTCGACCAATTTTGGGTATAAATCGGCAACCAATTGAATATCGCCAGTTGCTTGATAAACCGTGCGCAGCGCTTGAAAAAACCATAGGGTCGCATCGACAGTGTTGTATTCTGGCTCAGCGCCAACATCAGGGAAGCGGTTGGGCAACATGCCTTGGCTTAAAAAATGGCTCCATGTGCGCAACACATCAGCCGCCAACGTAGCCCGCCCAGTTGCCATCAACAAACCAGGCAAGGAAATCATGGTGTCGCGGCCCCAATCGCTAAACCATGGATAGCCAGCAATCACGCTCCAGCCTTGCCATGTGCTGCCATCGGGCAATTGTACCGCCCGCCGCACCATAAATTGATCGGCGGCATACACCAGTTGCTTGATAAAATCGGGAGCTTTGTGCAAAAGCCGAGCCTGCTCGAGCAATTGGGCTTGGCGTGCTTGTTCACGCGCCAGCGCTGCTAAGCCATCAGTGCTTGGTTCAGTTTCAGTTGAAAATACCAAGGTCAGGCTTTGACCAGGCTGTAAGCTTGCGCTAAATCGGCCTGCTTGTAACAATCGTGCGGTATCAGGGTAGCCACGCTCTAATTCTTCACGATAATAAATATCTTCAACCCATGTTGCTGACTCGGTTTGCCATGTCGCGTGGTCGCTGAGCATACGCAACTGCGTACCAGCAGGCGTGGTCATCAATACGCCATTGGTCAAGGCGGCAAAATTGGGCTGCCAATCGGTTTCAACGGTTGTATCGTGATGATCGCGCTCGCTCAATAAGGGGCGTAATTCAAGCTTAATCGGGTCGTTGCCACGCTCATGAGTCAGCAGCAGATAGGTGGTATTAGCTCCATCTTCCATCCAAATCCGTTGGCTGAGCACTGCCTCGGCCAAGGCATACCGCGCAGTTGGAATCGCGCCATCCAATTGCCATGTTTCAAGGTTGCAATGGCCCGCACTTAAACGGCCATCGCTATATTCAAAGCTACTCAGCTCATAGGTTTCTGAGCCATATTCAGCGCTGGCTTGCAAGCCACCAACCAACAAGGTACGACCAAGCGGCGGCTCTAAGGCAGCAATCAACAAGCCATGATATTTGCGAATTGGAGCATTGGCCAAGAGCGAACCCATTGCATATGCCCCAGCCCCATTGGTTACAATCCATTCGCGGCGTAATGCAGCAGCGGGATGCCCAAGAATTTCACGTCCAAACATAGTGTTATGTCCTGCTAAAATGGTCGGCTATGCCTGCGATTATAGCAGAGCCGCCGCTTGAATTTGAATTTGCTCAGGCCGATAGCTCAAACGAGCTTGTGCGCCATAGCTGATCGTCGAAATCCATGGTAGCAATAATTCCACCATGCTCGGCGATTGAAAATGCTGAATTTTGGTCGCAGGATGGGGATAGTAAATATAGCCAGCATAGGCTTGATCTTGCCACAACAATTGACAACTGATAAACGAAAAATCCTCAGGCGGGTGCAATTCAGTCCAACATACTGCTGGAAAGTGATAATCGGCTTGGAGCAAACGCCACTGCGCAGGCTGAATATCGAAATTAATCGTTGCCAAATGCAAGCCGGTTAAATCCAAGCCTAATGCTGCAAAATAGGGCTGTTGCATGGCGATTGTGCCCGCAGGATAGGGCGATGCATTCGATTGCCCTGAAGCCACACCATGGCCACGAATAACGGTTCCATCAACCCAGATTTGGCGCATAAACCCACCGATCGCTGAATGTTGGGCTCAGTTTAAACCAAAACCTAAAAAATCCAAACAGCACCATGAATTCATGGTGCTGTGAAAAATCAAACCGCTTAATCGCACTTATTGGGGTGGAGCAGCGTTCATATCCATATAAAAGAATTCCCAAATATGGCCATCGAAGTCTTGAATGCTGCGACTATACATAGCACCCATTTCAATTGGCTCAGCAAAACTGGTAGCACCAAGCGACAGTGCTTTATCAAACATGTGGTCAACAGCCTCGCGGCTTTCCATCGTTAATGAAACCAGCACCTCAGTTGCACTACGGGCATCGCTAATCGCCGCAGCTTTAGGAATAAATTCTTTGAATTTGGGATGGGTCAGCAACATCACATAAATTGTATCGCTAATCACAATGCTGGCAGCAGTTTCATCGCTAAATTGCAGATTTTGTTGATAGCCCAAGGCTTTGAAAAATTCAATTGATTTGGGGAGATCTTGCACTGCCAGATTAATAAAAACTTGAGTATTCACGTAGCAACTCCTTACCTACAAACACAATTCACTGTACTCAATCCGTTGATGCTGTTTCATCGGCAAAAGCTAAACCCTTGGCTGCCAACGCTTCGCGCAACTGACGAATGCCCTTTGGCCCCATACCATGCAGTTTGCCAAGCTCGCGGGCGCTGACTTGGGTCAATTGCCCCAAACTGTGATAGCCAGCATTGTGCAAGGCTCGCAGTGCTGGTTGGCTTAGTTTGGGAGGAAAATCCTCAGTTGATTGTTCAGCTGCGTTCATCAGTCAAGTGCCTTTGTCAGTAAAACAAATGTTCTAATACTAAGCAGTATAGCTGTTATACTTCAAAAAGTCAAGTAGTAATTTTATAAATACAAGTTTTTGAATTTAGCAATTTGGCACGCAAATTAAACCGTGGTTAAATGCTCTCAGGGTTAAATAATCAATGCGAACAGCTTCTTCCACATTGACGAATAATCTATCTATTGCTAAGATACACCCCATCAATAGAGAGCATTGATGGAACCCTGAGAGTCAGCACATACAACAATCATAACACCTGTTCTAAATCATCCAATGGATAGAAATATAAACTAATAAGTCTATGTATTTAATGATTTAGCGGTATTAATTGTGGTATTTACGCATGAGAGAGTGAGTTATGAAGGTATATTCTCTTAACATTAAGTTTTTTATCTATTAATAGCAATTACAACAATTATATTTATTCGCAACAAAAATGCCTTGCTTTATCCAGGATTAGTTGTAGAAGACAGCTATTTCTTTAGTCGTATGCTTAATAATCACAATATTAAGCAAATTGGGTTTACATACTCAGGATATCGATCGATTATCCCCAATTCAATTATTTATCTATCACTTTTTGCACCATTTCTACCTTTATCCCCATATATAATGATAATTTTTTGTTTCTTGAATAGCATTGCTGCCTATAGCATTTTTGCTTTACGTCGTTTTCGCTATTTCATAGATAATGATAATATTCGCTATTTAATATGCTTAACTATCACATTAGTACCATTTGGTGATTATATTTTGCAAACGAATACTGTTTATTCAATATGGAATAGCCTCTTTATCCTAATTTTACTTATTAGTGTTCCTGTAAGTTCGTCAAAATTAGTCACAATTTTTCAAACAATCATATCATTATTGATGATCGCATCCCATGGTATGTCCTTCATAATTATACCATTCTGTGCTTATTTTCTATTTACTCGTCCAAAGCTACTTGATAAAATATATAATGGCATATTACTACTTGGCGTTCTATCATATATCATTACAAGTGTTCATCCAATTAAATCGCAAATGAATTTATCGCCTAAAAGTTTTATTTTCAGCCTTCAATTATTATTCGAAAGAGTATTTTTTGAGGGGTTTTTTGGAAATATTTTACGAATTGATTTAGTTAAGCATTATCCTTATATTCCTATATCAATTGGGATAATCATTGGTCTAACTTTAACAGGATTAATCTATCGCTGGCGAGGCTATCTTCCTAAACCTATAGTAGAACAATTTATAGTAATCGGATTTCTTATTATTGGATTAACAATTATCCCAACTATTACGCGTAATTTAATTTCCCAAAAAGAACTAATTATGCTTGAACCATGGTCATCAAATCGCTATTTCTATATCCAACATATGTTATTTATTATATTAATCTTAGAGTTATTTTACTTTCGCTTAATGAAATCGTCATTTACAACCCAAAATCATTCAAATCACACGGTTATCGTCAAGATTACAATAAGTATATGCGTATTTTGGATCATATTTCTCAATATTAATCATCAAAAAATCTTTTTTGGAACTCCAATCTATAATGGTCGTGAGGTCATTTACTTTCTCAGCTCACTTGATAAACATATGCACAATCCAGAGAAGGCTCCGCAGCCGATTAAATTAGAGCGAGGCGTATGGTCAATTGTTTATACAGGTTACTCTGCCCTACCAAATTAACACCCGCTTAGGCTTGCTCATCGTTGCTCTGATCGCTAAAATTGGGCAGATCGCGGCGCGGCTTATGTTCATCGAGGGCATCCCACACATTTGGGATGCGGCGGCGACGCTCGCTGCGGGCTTGTTGCTGCTCATCGCCGGGAGTGCTTTGCAGGGCATCCCAAATTGGGCGACGCAGGCTGCTGGTATGTTTGGGGCGTAAATTGACTTTATAGCGGCGTGGCTCGCCCTCAAGAATCAAGACATGCTGCTGTTCAAGCAACTGGGCGATCGCCTGCTCCATTTCGGCAACGCTCAATTGCTCCGCATCGGGTAAATCAGCTAGTGCCTCAATTAATTTGGCTTCATCAACCTCGCGCTGGCGCAAAATCGCCCGAATCACGGTGCGCTCGGCCAACGATAAATGCTCAAAATCTAAGGAACTAAGGCCGCCACTTGGTTCGGCTGAACTATCCATAAACCAACTCCACAGCTAAAATTGTGCCTTGAGCAACTTAATCGGGGTGCTAAGAAATGCCCGAACATAGCGTTGAGTGGTAACGAGGGCTTCAAAATGGGGCCAATGCCCAGCGTTGGGAATAATCCGCAAATCGGCATCGGGCAATTCGGCGACGACGCTGCTGGCATCGCGCAAGGGCACTGTGTTATCTTCCATGCCCCATAAATAGAGCGAAGGATGGCTAATTTTTTGCAATTGCCCACGCAAATCGTTTTCGCGCATGGCACGGTAGCATTCAGCGCGAATTTGGCCTTGACCTGGCCGCCGCACATCGGCCTTGATACGTTCATGGGCTTCGCTACTAATGGCGCTGCGCTCGGCATACGAGGCTGGTTTCATCACGCGGTCGGTAATTCGCCAGATACGCGTTTCAATCAGCGAAGTTACTCGATCGGCAAAAGGCACGCGCTCCAACACTACCAACGGCCCAAGAAACATATTGATAAACATCGATAAACGCCCGCTGATCGTTGGGCAAATTAAGACCATGCGCTCGATTAGCTCAGGGTGACGCAAACTCATGGTCAAGCTAATCATGCCACCCATCGAATGGCCAATCAACACTGCCGGTTGATCGGTGACTTGGCGCAAAAGGTCGGCCAACAGATCGGTATAGGCCACAATGCTGACCGGATCATCACCCTTAGGCGATTGGCCGTAGCCTGGCAAATCGACCGCCAAACAGCGATAGCGCGACAAAATGGGAAACAACGGCGACATGGCAAACCATGAGCTTGACCAGCCATGAATTAACAAGGCTACTTGTTTATCGCTTGCACCCTCTTCCCACACATGAATCGATTGATCGTTGACGGTATAGATTGGCATAGCTGGAGCCTCCGCTGGTGGTTAGCTGGTTTGGTCAGGCGGGCGGCGATCACGGCGTTGACGGGCTTCACGGGCTTTTTCTTGCAAATTACGAAAGAATTCGCTATCAACAATTTCATCGACTTGCTGTTTGCGTTTGCCTTCATCAACGATAATTTGCAATTCAGCCACTTGCTGGCGCAATTTATGTTCACGTTCACGGACTTTATCGACCATCATAGCAAAAACGCTGGCGAGGGTGGCAACTTCATCACGCAAACGGCTGGTGCTTTCGGGCACTTCTGAGCTATAGTCGCCATTACTAATTTGCTTGGCAACAGCGGTCAAGCCAATAATTGGCTTGGTTAGACGATGGGCAATCAGATAAATTGCAATCGCCAAGAGCACCGTCACAATCAAAAAGCCTGGAATCAAGGTTTGGCTAATCCGATTGCGCACAGCGGTAACTTCGGCCACGCACATATCAACCCCAACTGCGCCAACCGTTTCGCCTTTGGCATTGTAAATTGGCGCAGCCCCAGCAATCCACTCACCCCATTGATCAACCGAGGGCTTGGGATCGATGCTTGGTTCACGCAAACCACGCGCCATAGCTGCCGAAAAGCCACCAGCTGATGTAAAATTAGCGTTCATCAAAGGGCGGGTAGTGCGGTTAATCGTACAGCCATAGGTCGATTCGGTCAGTAATTCTTTCTCGCGGGCAGTTTCCGACTGGCCTGGCGGAATCGCCGCACTCACCACAAAACGCGCTTGATCTGGCTCATTGGGCAGTTGGACAAAGGTATAAATGCCCGAAGCCTTGGGATTGGTGGTTTTGACCTCACGCAAGTAGGCATTGATTTTGAGATAGGTTGGGTCATCAATTTGGCCTTGGCTATACAAGGCGCTATGTTCATCGCCATCGATTCCAGCGGCAGCCGTTTTGGCAATCGCCATCAGATCGGCTTCGAGGTCAGCTTGGGCATTATCGGTGGCATAATTCAAAAACCAGACAAACACCCCAGTCAAAACAATGAAAAACAGCAGGGTAAAAATGGCCAACAAACGCCAACGCAGGCTTAAAAAACGGCTTTTGGGTGCTACGGCTGTCATAGGTGTTGTTCCTTACCGCAACGACGCGAGGGCGTGCTGCACAAAAGGATTGTCGGATTCCAAATAGTAGACATCATGGTAAATCGCTTCAACGATCGTTCGCATAGTTGCGACATTTAATGGGCTAGGCTGGCTTGGGTAAAACACCAAGTGCATAGGTTGTGAGGCAATCGTTAGTTGCCGTGCCGCTTGATCATCGCTATTTTTGATCACTGGCGGTTCAATATACTCAACTGGCAGCAGTACTGCCCCATTATTAAGATGAAAGCGCAGGCGAGCCTCACGTTCTTGGCGTTCAAGCTCATGCTGAGCATCCTCAACCCGCGTTACTTCGGCACTATAACCCAAAACTGCCTCATTGCCACTATACAAGGCATCAAGTGCCAATTGTTGATGGGTAGCTTGTACCAGCCAACGCCCAATACCCGTGCCACGTGCCCGTTGATCGATGCCAATAAATGCCCCGTGCCCAAAATTGCGCCGATAGAGATAGCTGAACATGCGCACCCCGACTGGCTTGCCGTGTTGCTCAATCAACCACAAATGGTCGAGGGTGGCGGGGTGGCTGCGCGAAAATGGCTCAGCATACATCGCCAAAAAAGGCTCATAATGGGCCAAATGTGGGAAAATCGTGGCAAATAGCTCTTGTACCAGCCCAATTTCACTCGCTTCGGCCCCCAAAATTGCCCGCAATTGCATGCCCTTGGGCGCATCACGATTGGCAAGCGGCGGAATCATCGGCCAACGCACACTATCTTGCAACTTATTCCACAACGGTTCTAATTCACCAAACTGAGCTAATCGCGCCTCAGAACTCGATGCCATCGAGAACGCTCCTTCGTCGAGAGCGCGACAGTCGCCAGTTCAGCAGACTTTTATCGTAAACATGGCGGATACGCCAAGCGGCCCAAAGGCCGACAGCAGTTGCCACCGCTGCAAAGCCAAGATAAATCAGGGTACTAACCGAAGCCGCTAGCTCTCCCAGCCAGCTTGGCAACAATAGCACACTAATCACCCCACACCCAACGATTGTCGCGAATGAATAACAATAGCTATCAAGAAAAACGCTTACGCGCCCGCGCCGCTCGTCGGGAATAATACTCTGAACTGATTTGCGTAATGGTTCATCCCAGCCGCTTTGGGCTAAACGTGCCCCAAATCGACCAATTAACCCGCCGATCAGTGGCTGAACCAGTGCCCCCAGAATACAAAGTAGTAAGACGATAGGTAGGGCGATAAAACCTTGTTTGGGGCTGGTTGTGCTGAGCAAACGCCCAGCCAACAGCCATTGAAATGCCAAAAGCATCACTACAAAGGCTAACTTATATGAACCATAGACTTGTTGAAAGCGCAACGGATCGGCTGCCGCTATTTGATCAATGCTGCGCAAAAAGTGAAATTCGACTACTGTTAAAGCCAAGCCAGTGGTAAACAACACCAGCGCCAACAAACTAAATAGCGGCACATGGCGAATCACATCGGCTCCCACTTTAAAGGTCTCGCGAATTGATTCCCGTTCAGTTTTGCTTTGCCGTGCCCGAACTGGGTGTTTATGAAACATCAACCAAACTTGGCCAATGCCCAAAAAGCATAAAACTGCGCACAAACCCAGCACCAAACTAGTATTTTGCTGATCGCTGCCAACTAACCAAGTGGCGATCAGCGCGGCCAAGCCGTTGCCCAGCAGGCTGCCGATGGTTGCGCCAGCGCCCAGCAAGGGAAACAACCGCTTGGCCTCAGAAGTGGCATAAATATCATTGGCTAAGGCCCAAAAGGCCAACGGGAAAATTGCATATTGCTGTTCGTTCAAAATCGACAAGGCTGGGTAGATCAGCCACGCGGGTGCGCTGAGCCAAAATAAGCCTAAAATAGCCAGATAACATGCCCCAAAGCCTGCCAACAGCCGTTGAATTAATCTGACTCGCTCGGTGCGATCAACGATTAAGGCATAGCTACCAGCAGCTACAATCGTGAGCAGCATGCCGACTGGCCAGAGCCACAGCAATTGTTCAGTGCCAAGGCTGCTAATAAAGCCCGCCATGGCGACCACATCGGCAAGTTCAAGCACCAAGGTATTCAGCGCCAATAAGCCCATGAGCGTGAGCACCAAACGCCATTCATTTGGACGTAACTTTAAGCCTTGTTCCAGCCGTTTCAACATGCAGCCAGCATCCTTTACGCAAATACAACAATGTCCGAGTTCGATTAAGCGGTCAAGGTTGCAGCCACATTGGTCAAAAGTAGGGAGATTGGATGGTCGGGATGTTCTACCACAAAAATATTCGATGAAGTTCGTTCAAGCAACAAACTTGCCTGATTGTAATCGGCGAGCAATTCATCGTAGGGCAAGGCAGCCAAGACGGGGCGTTGATAAATTTGCTCGATTTTTTGCTGGACTTCGCGCAAATTATAATGCTCAGGAATTTGATTGACAATCAGCACCATTTCGCTAATGCCAAGTTGCTCGGAAATATCGATCACCACGCCTGTGCCTTGGAGATCTTGCTCGCGCAGCTGCAACACCAACACCTGAATATCCGAAAAGGCGATTGATGGTAGCGCCGCGAATTGCACCCCAGGCTGCGTATCGATCAGCAGCACATCAAGCCGCAAGGTATTGATCAACAACTCAAAACTATCGCTGAGTAGGCTAATATCATAATCAATTGTGCTATTGCGAGTGGCAAATGGCACTAAATAGACTTGGCCCTTGAGTGGATGGCGAACCGTTGGATTGAGATTAACGGCGGTTGATTCGATGCCACATTTGCCCCACAGAAAATCATTCAGGCTATGGGTAATTGCGCCCTCAGGCAAACCAAACAGCCACTGGATTGAGGGCGAGTGGACATCGCTATCAATAATTGCCACCCGTTGGCCGGCGGCTGCCAAAATTGTTGCAATATTGGCAGTTAATTGCGATTTACCGGTACCTGGGCGAAACGAATGGATGGAAACAATCTTCGGCATGGTTGCCTCGCCCTCATTCCACAAATTACACTAACCGATTGGCGACTCCACGCAGCGATTGGCTTAATGGATGGTCGGGATATTGCAAGACGAAAATGCCAGCACTGGCCAGCGTCATCATCTCATCGGAATGAGGCAGAACCGCCGCAACTTCGCTATTGTAGGTTTTTTCGACGCGGGCCTTGACTTCGGCAAAATTGAATGAGGTTGGCACTTTATTGACCAACAAAAACAGCTGCGGCACATCCAACTTATGGGCAACATCGACCGTGACCCCAGTTCCTTGATAATCTTGCGAATCGGGGCGCAAAATGATTATCAACGAATCGGAGATCGCAATCGAGAGCAAAGTTTCTTCATTCAAGCCTGGGTGAGTATCGATCAACAACACATCGAGGTTTAATTCCTCGACCAAGCGATGAAAACCATCATTGAGCAAACCCACATCGTAGCCTTCACGTAGCACGCGGGCAATTTCGCCTGCCTTGATACTCGAAGGGATGAGGAAAATGCGACCTGAGGTCAAGCCTTTGACGGTTGAACTGACATCATAGGCTGCTTGTTTGATTTCGCATTTGCCCCACAGATAGTCGTTGAGCGAATATTTCATGTCATCTTCATTCATACCAAATAGTACGTGAATACCAGGCGACATGATATCGGTATCAATTACGCCAACACGGCGACCAGTTGCCGCGATTAAGCTGGCAAGGTTAGCGGTCGTATTCGATTTACCCGTGCCACCCCGAAATGAGTGGATTGAAATTATCTTCGACATGCAGGTGCTCCTGTAAAAATGGCAAGTGCTGGTGTACACGGAGGGTAACGTGGTTCATCATAGCGCATCATAGCTCAATAATCAACGCTACAAACAGGCAAAGGTCAAGCAGCTAGGCAGTTCTTGCAGCCCTAGAATCACCCTTCAAGTGTACCTTTGGTTACATCCGATAGTAGCCATTGAGGCTTACAATAAGCATAGAACTATTGAGTGATAGAAAGAAAGGCTTGTATGATCGAGCTTCCTGATCCACTTGATCAAGCCCCAACCCGCGACATACTCCATCATTATGTTGATGAAGGAATTTTTAATCGGCCAACGATGAAACGCGCCTTACAACTAAGCGGGTTTACGCCAACGGCCCAAGCTTGGGTGCGCTTTTTCAACCTTATCTTGCTGGTGCTGGGCGCTGGCTTGGCGGTTTGTGGGGTCTATTTCTTCTTTGCATTCAATTGGGCCAGCATGCATCGCTTCGCCAAATTGGGCCTAGTTGAAGGCGCATTGCTTATTTCGATCGTGGCAGCCTTGTGGTATGGCTTGGAACGAATTCAAGGCAAGATTTTATTAATGGTCAGTGCATGTTTGGTTGGGGCACTCATGGCCCTGTTTGGCCAAATTTATCAAACTGGCGCTGATGCCTACACCCTGTTCTTGAATTGGGCTTTAGTGATCACCGGCTTGGCAATTGCTGGCAATTTTGCGCCGTTATGGCTGCTGTGGTGGGGGCTTTGGAACCTTACGATTGTGCTTTACTACGATCAAACGAGTGATTTTCGCAACACCAACGATTTATTCGTCTTATTGCTCTTCAATGCCCTGATTTTTGCGCTTGCTGAAGGCCTACGCCAACGCAAATTAGCTTGGCTCCAAACCAATTGGCTCCATCGGGTACTTGGTTTAGGCCTCCTTTGGGTGCTCAGCTTAATCAGCAATAACTTCGTCGATACGGTATTCAGCTATGGATCGGACAAACCGAGTATCGCATTATTCTTGCTGTATAGCTTAGCGCTTGTGATGCTAGGATTAATGGGTGCTTACCATTATTTTGTAACGTTTGATGGGCTATTAGCCTTAGCAAGCCTTGGTACAATTTGTTTTTTTGTCGATTGTTGGCTCTTCGAATGGCTTTCATATGATTCTGGAGCGACATTCCTATTTGGTGGCATGATCATTTTGGGTCAAACAGTGGTCTCAATTCTCTGGGTTCGCCAACGCCAACAACTGCTAGGAGGCCATGCATGAGCACTGCACGTTATAGCTTACGCCAATTGTTCGCCGACCTTGAGCTTGAGCCACCAACATTTGTGCTTACGGCCCAACCACCGAGCGAAGATCCATGGTATATGCGAATTTTTGCTGGAATTGGGGCATGGTTCGCAGCATTCATGTTCCTTGGTTTTTTGGCCATTACCAACATTATTACCAATGAATTTGGCGCATTGGTTGTTGGATTAGGTTTATGCGCCGTTGCAATAGGGATCAATCGCACCAATCAAGCATCAACCTTTTTACGCCAACTCGCTTTAGCAATTAGTATCACCGGACAGGCATTAGTTCTATTTGGCTGGACAATAATTGTTGAATCTGTGATAGTTGCTGCGCTTGGGATGATCGTCTTAGAAATAGCCCTCTTTGTCGCCCATCGCGACTTCAGCCAACGCTTAATCTCGACGTTGGGCGTTATTACCGCTATTCATGTAATTGCAGGTGATCTGAACAATTGGGTCGAGAGTTTCAATTATATGTATCTGCTGTTGAGCGTTATGATCATTAGCTTTTCGCTCCTGATGTGGTTTGAAGCAAAAATTCACGAAGATCAGCGTTGGTCAAGCGCTTCGCCAATAGCCTATGGCATGCTGCTGTTTATGGCCATCTCCAGCCTGCTAATCAACTTTAATTGGGCTGAATTCTTCTCGCGCGGCAGTTTCTTTATTTTGCCAGCGCTAGTCGGAATCATCTGCTTGGGCACAACTATTTGGATGATTATCAATGAATTTGAGTATAAATTGGGGTTCATTGAGCTTGGTTGTATTGCATTTGGCTTATTATTTATCGCCTTTGCAGGTATTAACACACCTGCGATCATTATTGCCCTATTAATTATTTTACTCAGCTATTGGCGCGGCTATCCGGTAATGTTTGGGTTTGGTTGCTTGGCATTAATTGGAGCATTGAGTTTGTATTACTACAATCTTAATATTTCATTGCTCTACAAATCAATCATCTTATTTGGCACTGGAATGATGTTGCTGGCAATTCGGGCATTGGTGCTGAAATTGAATCAAAAGGAAGCTGTATGAGTATTCGTTATGGCTTAATTATCCTCAGTTTGGTGGCTTGTTTGGGCTTGGTTAATTTCAGCGTGGTACAACGCGAAGCAATAATCAATACAGGGCGGGTGGTCTACCTCGAATTAATGCCAGTTGATCCACGCTCGTTGCTGCAAGGCGATTATATGGAGTTATATTACAATACCTTTCCACGGGGCTATAATCGCAACATTCCATCGCGTGGCACCGTGGTTCTGACAATTGATCAGCAGAATATTGGTACATTTTCGCATTTTGAAACAAGTGAACAAGCCTTGGCAGCAAATCAACAACGGCTTAAATATCGCTCGCGAGGTTATGATGTGCAGCTTGCAGCAAACACATTCTTCTTCCAAGAGGGCACGGGTGAGCGTTTTAATCAGGCTCGTTATGCCGAGTTGCATATCAACGAAGCAGGCGAGATGGCCTTGGTTGGCTTGCGCGATAAGGATTTGAACTTGATTAAGTAGCCAATAACCTTGCCGCATCCCTGCTTTCAAGGGTCGGTTTTTAACCATGATTAATGGAAATTCACCGTCGATTGGCATGCCCTCACCCCCTAGCCCTCCTCTCCCGCCCAGCGAGCGAGGGGAATTACCAAACCAAAAGCCCCTCTCCCACCGCCGTGGGAGAGGGGTTGGGGTGAGGGAGCTAACATCCGATCCCTTATTTTACCTATAACGCTTCGGCTTGGCTTAGGCTTGCCTCGACGATTGGTGGTTCAGCCTCGTGCGATTGGCTTTCCATAGTCATAACTGAGCGCAAACCAAACCCCAACACGCCCATTGCTATCGTCACCACACCACCAAGAATGTACCAAACCCGCAGACCAAAACTATCAGCAATCGGGCCAGCTAATAAGAGGCCCAATGGAGCCATGGCCGTGGCAAAGCTGGCAACCAACGAGAATACCCGCCCTTGCAATTCGGGCGCAATCACACCTTGAATCATCGCCCCAAACGAGCCATTAACGATTGGCAAACTCAGGCCAACCAAACCGTTCATGGCAATCGCGGCCCAAATCAATGAACTAGGCATGATTCCCATCAACAAGGTGAAACTGCCCAGCAGCACCAAGCCAAACAAGGCTGTAACAATCCGCCGCTTGAAGCCGCCCCAAACGCTCAGCAAAACCCCGCCGAGGATAATCCCAATCGAGAGCGCAGCTTCCATCCAGCCCAATTCGCTGGCTCCGCCACCAAAAATTTTGGTCACGAGCAAAGGCAACAATGAGCCAATCGGAGTCATCACCAAATTGATCATGCTCACCATAATCAAGCTTATCAACAAGCCACGCCAGCCAATTACATAGTTAAAACCTTCGCGCATATCTTGCCAAAAGGTAACTTTGCGGTCGGCATCACGCTGTGGCTGGGGAATACGCACAAAAAGCAAGGGCAAAATTGCCAACAAGGCTGTAACTACATCAATTGATAAAACAACTTGCAAGGGAAATTTGGCAATCAGCCATGCGCCCAGTGGCGCGGCAACAATATTCATACCGCCATTCAAGGCTTGGTTGAGGCCTTGAACCCGGGCCAAATGGGTTTTGGGCACAAGTAACACAGTCGAAGCACCCATAGCTGTGGCATGGAATCGCTCACAAATCGAACGTAATAACAACGCCGCGTAAATATGCCACACTGCATCAGCCCCACGCCAAAAGAGCAAGGCCAAGCCAATCGTCACCAACATCGAACATGCATCAGCAACCAACATAATCACTTGGCGATTCATGCGATCAACCCAAGTGCCGATAAACGGTGAAAGCAACACCGCTGGCAACATCGCCATTAATGTGGCAAAAGCTAAGGTTGTGGCCGAACCAGTGCGCAGGGTTAAATTCCAAATAATCGCAAATTGAACTAATTGGCTTCCGACTAATGAGAAAACTTGGCCCAGCCAAATACTCAGAAACCGACCCAACCAAGCCGTTGAAGAAGGATTTTGCATTGCTAGCTCCTTTGGTTGAAACTAGCCAAACTATAGCTGGCTCAGCCTACAATCGGCAGCCTGCAAAAGATGTATCTTGGATGTGTAGCTGTTTGGAGCTGAATTGAGGCTGAACCAATCAGCTCTACACCTTTTGGCGCAGCATAAACAAATGCCCTTTGATGGTGGCGATCAAAGGGCGTTGATACTATTCCTCACCCCCTAGCCCCCTCCTTTCAAGGGTAGGTTTTAATAATGGTCGGGTAGGATCTGGAGTCGATGTTCATGCCCTCACCCCCTAGCCCCCTCGCCTCGCCTGCGGGAGAGGGGGAACCACCATGACCATTGGAACTCCCCTCGCCTGCCGCAGTAGGCGAGGGGTTGGGGGGGGTGAGAGAACAATAATTTACTTGCGCACAACTGGCAAATAGAGCTGATAGGGGATAAATTCTTCGTAGACCGCGGTGTAAGTCGTAGCGCTGGCAGGTGTCGTAAAGGTGCGCGGATTGCTGGTGTTGTTATCGCTCCAACGCACAAAACGCCACCAACGATTGCTATCAGCATAGGCTGGTGCAGTCACGCGTAGGCTGTAGTTTTCCCACGAAATAAACGGATCATCAGCTTCGATCGGGTCGTTGTTGACCACAAAGTTGGCGTTAGCATTCGGGGTTGAGGCCAAGGTCACATTGACTTTATGGGGCTGGATAGTTTGGGTAACAACATGGCTCAAGCCACTATCGTCAGTCGCAGTCAGCTCAAGCTCCAAATAGCTGTTGCTGGCCGCCAATAAATCTTCGGGGGCTGGCGCAGTAAAGCTAAAACTATTGGTGGTTGGTTGGGTCAAATAGGGGTGGGTATGGGTATCGTGATGCAAAATTACTTTCCACGATAAACCGCTGGCTGGCAATTGGCCTTGTTCGGCATCGCTGGCCTGCCCCCGCACTTGGATTGTTTGGCCAACCGCAAATTGGGCACTTGAGTTTGGTTGGGTGATGCTGGCGTTCGGCGCAGTTGCGCCAACCCGCACAATCGCCTGGCTCACATTCGATAAATCGCCATTGCTGCCGCGCAAATACAGGGTTGCAGTGTAGGTGCCATTGTTGGCGTAAGTGTAGGATGTGCTGGCCGTGCTAGTTTCGCGGCTCGTGCCATTGCCAAAATTCCACAAATAGCTTGCGCCGCTGCTTGGATTGCTAGCGGTAAAGGTTACGGCCAAGGGAGCCGCGCCAAAACTGGGGTTGGCTGTAAACGAAGAATTCAAGCTGGTGCTACCATCATAGCTAATTCGGCGAATCTCGCCACCATTAGCATAGGTCGCATAGAATAACGCTTGGCGACCGCCATTCGGGCCAAACGCCATATGCGTGACTGATCCAGGATCATCTGAGAAAGTTAGAACCGAATTGTAGGGCGCTTGGGCTGAAATCATAAAAATCTTGCCGCAAACATAATCGCCAAACATATAACCACTGTAATTGCTAGGAAAAGTATTGGCAGGCACAAACGCGCCACCAGTGATCGAATTACAGTTGGTAAATGGTGCGCCAGCGTTGCCATGGCTATATTCATAAATTGGGTCAACCATATTGGCGGGCGTTGGCGAACATGGCCCCGTTGAATTATTGACCCGCGTACCTTCGCGACAATTCCAGCCATAATCCTTGCCCGCCACAACTTCGTCGATTTCTTCGCGCACATTTTGGCCAACATCGTTGACAAACAGGCGCACGCCGCTAGCATTGGGATCGAAGGTTATACGGTAGGGATTGCGAAAACCCCAAGCCCAAGTTTCTTGGCAAATCGTGCCGCTAGCCACTGAGCCAGTATTACAACGGGCCGTGCCGCTGCCAGTAAACGGATTATCGCTAGGAATCGTACCATCAGCATTGATGCGTAAAATTTTGCCAAGCAAGGTGTGCTGTTCGCGCGAGGCATCGTTTGCGCCACCACAGCCACTATCGAGATAATCGCAACCGCCATCGCCAACGCTGATATACAACTTGCCATCTTTGCCAAAGCCAAGATCGCCAGCATTGTGATTGCCGTTATATGAGCCAATATTGTCGATCAAGACCGATTCCGAGTTGATATCGAGCACATTATTACTCCAAGTAAAGCGTGAAACTCGATTGACCGGATTGGTGCTGGGGCTTTGGCGAGGGCAATTGTTCGAAGTTTGGTTAAATTTATTAAAGGTATAGTAGACATAGACATATGGACGACCACTGGTAAATTGGGGATCAACCGCGATGCCCAGCAAACCACGCTCAAAATCGTAACAAACTCGATTGCCAAGGCTCATTACGGTGCGCGTGCTTGTGCCATTCCAACCCAACAACTGACCATTTTGCTGAGTAATCAACATCTCACCAGAGGGCAACCAAGTAAAGGCAGTTGGAGCATCAAGGCTATTCGAGGGTACAACCACAGTTTGGGTGAAGCCAGCAGGAACAGCAGCAGGGGAAAGCTCAGGGTTCGATTGTTGAACAAATTGGGCAGAAAAACCTGAAAAGATCAGAACAACGATAATAATCCAACGCGACATACTTCCTCCTTAAAAACACGACCACCGCGAACAAGCTCAAAAAACCTTGCTCGCGGTGGTGTTCGCTCCGACAGCCAAGGCTGTTTAGGCGTTCCAAGCCTCTTCATCGTAGGCTGGTAGCTCACAGCGCAAAGGCTTGTTTTCTCGCTCTGAGAGCGCAAAATCCGCTTGTAACAGTTCTTGCAACTCGCGGGTTCCTTCGTAAATTACCGCGCCACGGCTATTGCGCAAATAGCGTTCGACTGGATACTCGTCGCTAAAGCCATAGGCTCCGTGAATTTGAATTGCATCGTTGGCACAGTTGAAGCTTTCGACAGTAGCATGCCATTTGGCCAAGGTAGTTTCGCGGGTGTTGCGAATACCTTGGTTTTTGAGCCAGCCAGCGCGATAGCACAACAAACGAGCGGTTTCCAACTTCAGCACCATATGGCTGATCATACGCTTGACCAATTGGTGTTGACCAATCGGCACACCAAAGGTTTCACGCTCTTTGGCATACTTGACCGATGCTTCCAAGGCAGCTTGGATCAAGCCAGTTGCCCCAGTTGCCACGGTGTAGCGGCCATTATCGAGCGCCGTCATAGCAATTTTGAAGCCTTCGCCTTCTTCGCCCAAGCGATTGGCAACGGGTACGCGTACATTTTCGAATACGACGCTACCAGTGTTACCAGCCCGCACGCCCAACTTACCATGAATTGGCATCGTTGAAACGCCCTCAAAGCTGCGTTCGACGATAAACGCGGTCATGCCACGTTGCTTTTTGCTCTTATCGGTGTAGGCTACCACCAAGAAATGGTCGGCCAAATCCGAGAGGCTGATCCAGGTTTTTTCGCCGTTGAGAATATAGTGATCGCCTTCGAGCACAGCGGTCGATTGCATCCCAGCAACGTCGGTGCCAGCATTTGGCTCAGTCAGACAATAGGCGGCAATTTTTGCGCCAGTCGCTTGGGGTACAAGATATTTTTGCTTTTGTTCTTCAGTGCCCCATTGGAACACGGCCAACGAGTTGAGGCCAGTATGCACACTGAGAATCACCCGCAGCGATGTATCAACCCGCTCTAATTCTTCACAAACGACTGCTAGCCCCAAATAATCGAAGCCTGCACCGCCATATTTTTGTGGTAGACACACCCCGAGAAAACCGAGTTCACCCATGCGTTTGATAATTGGCAACATATGCTCGGCAGTTCCGGCATGCTCACCAGCGCCCTTACGATCCCATTCTTGGATGTAGGGAGCGACTTCTTTTTCAGCAAAATCGCGCACAGTTTTACGCAGCATATCGTGCTGTTCATTCAGCAAAAACCCGTAATTTTCGGTCCAATCAATCATGGCTTGTTCTACCTCGTGTGTGCTGTATAGCTCGTTGTTTGCCCCATTGCAAACAACATTGTAGCTTCTAGCATAGCATATCTTGGCAATTTGCGGGTAAGCAGCTAGGGGTCAGGATTCAGGGGCTAGGGGTCAGGATTTTAACGCAGAGGGATGAGGGATGAAGGTTTTAGGGACATGCAAACACAATGGGATGAGAAGCCTTCGTGCTCTTCGTGGATCAATAATTTGAACCCATGAAGAGCACAAAGCTGATTATTGACAGATATTTTTGCCTTTTGACTTCTGCCTTTTGCCTTTCTATCTGGCTCCCATCAACAACTCGAAGGTTAGTTGATCAAGCTTTTCGTAGCCGAGGCCGCGTTCGCCAAGTGCTTGACGATCAAATTGATAGGCTTTGAGCGCAGCGGCACGTTCTGGCGTGTAGCCACCACGGAATTGCTCAACATCGGCATTTGGGGCGTTGATTTGAGCTAACAAGGCTTGAATTTCAGCATCAGCATTGAAGCGCTGAACTTTTTCGGCCAAAATTTGGTAGGTACGCATACAACCACGGGCAAAATCTTTAACTCCCTCAAGATCTTCGCTGCGGTAAGCGTGAGCATCGAAGTGCAATGGGCCATCGTAGCCAGCATCTTGCAGCAATTTCACCAAGAAAAAGCTTTGTTTGTAGTTTTGTGCTCCAAAGCGATAATCTTGGTCGTAGCGACCACTATTTTGATCGTTGAGGTCGATATGGAACAGTTTGCCAGCATCAAGCGCTTGGGCCACGGCATGGGTAAAATTCAAGCCTGCCATGGTTTCATGGGCAACTTCGGGATTTACCCCCACCATCTCGGGCTGATCGAGGGTCTGAATAAAGCCCAACATGGCTCCGGTGGTAGGCAAGAAGATATCGCCGCGTGGTTCGTTGGGCTTGGCTTCCAAGGCAAAACGATAGCCATAGCCTTGGGCATTGCTATAGTCGCACAAGAAGTTGAGCGCTTCGCGGAACCACTTCAAGCCTTCGAGCAGATTTTTCGAGGCATCGGTTTCGCTGCCTTCACGGCCACCCCAAAACACATAGGTTTTCGCGCCAAATTCAGCGCCCAAATCCATGGCTGCCATGGTTTTTTGCAAGGCATAAGCCCGCACAGCCGGATCGTTGCTGGTAAATGCGCCATCTTTAAAGGCTGGGTGACCGAATAAATTGGTGGTTGCCATCGGCACAACCAAGCCGGTATCCTTGAGTGCTTGTTTGAAATCGGCAATAATTTGGGCTTTTTGGCTGGCACTAGCATCAATCGGCACTAAATCGTTATCGTGAAAATTTACGCCCCATGCTCCAACTTCAGCCAACAAATGCACAATCTCAACTGGCGAGAGGGTTTTGCGCACTGGTTCACCAAATGGGTCACGCCCAACATTGCCAACTGTCCATAATCCAAAGCTAAATTTATGCTGTGTCATGATTTAATTCCTTATGTTAATCCATGATTCTCCACCCTTCCGTCCCTCCGCTGGAGGGAGACGCAGGGGGCTTTAATCTCCCTGCACCCCCTAAAATCGAGTAACTGGAGAACTAATACAGCTTGGATCTACCCAAAAGCCATAAAAGCGCTCCTGATCCCCGACCTCCAACAACTGATCCCCAACAACCTACTTCAACTTGACCACCAACTTGGTGGCTTGATCAAGTGCGGTGAGTTGGACACCGAGCGGATGTTGCTCGACTAAAGCGCCATCGGCGCTGGCAACTTGTTGCACGCCAACCAACACCACTTGCCAATCGTTAGCTTGGCCTTCTTGCACGATTCTGATCGTGTCGCCATCGCGGCGGGCACTCCACGAGGCGGCAATATCGCCATTGGTTGCCGGAACCATGGTGTAGGCCGCTTGACCATCGCCCAATTGGTATAAATTCAGGGTCACACCGCTGCTATAGTCGTAATCGGGGCGCTCGCTGTTGTTACCAATCGCAATCAAGCTGTTGGGGCGAGCCAATAATGGCAAACTCAGCATGTCGTGGGTTTCAGTGACCCAACGTGGGCCTTCAACCACCGCACCAGTCGTAATGTGCGTCCAGCGGCCAGCAGGCACATAGTAGGTCACCGTGTTGTCGTAGGCGAATACTGGCGCAACCAACAACGAATCGCCCAACATATATTGACGATCAAGGAAATCACAGGTCGGATCGTTGGGGAATTCTAGCAACATGGCCCGCATCACTGGAATGCCACTGGTGGAAGCGGTCACAGCAGCCCCATAGAGATAGGGCATCAAACGTGATTTAAGTTTGGTGAAGTAGCGCAGCACATCGACGGCTTCTTCATCGTAAATCCATGGCACGCGATAAGTATGGTTGCCATGCAAACGACTGTGCGATGAAAGCATGCCAAAGGCAATCCAGCGTTTGTAAATTTCAACTGGTGGCATGCCCTCGAAGCCGCCAATATCGTGGCTCCAGAAGCCAAAACCTGAAAGCCCTAACGATAAACCGCCGCGTAAACTTTCAGCCATCGATTCGAAGGTCGATTCGCAGTCGCCGCCCCAGTGCACTGGGAATTGTTGGCCGCCAGCAGTTGCCGATCGGGCAAACACCACTGCATCGTTTTCGCCGCGCTCAGTTTTCAACAAATCAAACACGGTTTTGTTGTAAAGATGGGTGTAGTAGTTGTGCATCCGCTGGGGGTCGGAACCGTCGAAATAGGCTACATCGGTGGGAATGCGTTCGCCAAAGTCGGTTTTGAAGCAATCTACGCCCATATCGAGCAGGCCTTTGAGTTTGGCTGCATACCAAGCGCAAGCAGCGGGGTTGGTGAAATCGACCAAGCCCATGCCCGATTGCCACATATCCGATTGCCAGACATCGCCGTTGGGCTTCTTGACCAAGTAGCCATGCTCCATACCTTCGCGGAACATCGCCGAACGCTGGGCAATATATGGATTGATCCAAACACAAATTTTCAAGCCGCGATCTTTGAGCCGCTTGAGCATGCCCTCAGGATCGGGGAAGGTGCGTGAATCCCATTCAAGATCGCACCAGTGAAATTCGCGCATCCAAAAACAATCGAAATGGAAGACATGCAACGGTAAATCGCGGTCGGCCATGCCTTGGATAAAGCTGGTAACAGTTTGCTCATCATACGAGGTGGTAAACGAGGTGGTGAGCCATAAACCAAACGACCATGCTGGCGGCAAAGCTGGGCGGCCTGTCAAAGCAGTCAGTTTTTCCAGAATTTCCTTGGGCGTTGGGCCATAGATCACAAAATATTCGAGGCTTTGGCCTGGCACACTAAATTGCACCCGCGAAACTTTTTCCGAGGCAATTTCAAAGGCCACGTTTTCGGGCTGATTGACGAACACGCCATAGCCACGATTGGTCAGATAGAATGGTACGTTTTTGTAGGCTTGCTCGCTGCCCGTGCCACCATCTTGATTCCAAACATCGACTGATTGGCCATTTTTGACGAAGGCGGTAAAGCGTTCGCCCAAGCCATACACTTGCTCGCCAACGCCAAGCGATAATTGCTCGTGCATAAATTCGCCAGCATCGGCCATGCTAATGTAGCCAATGCCTTTGCGGCCACTGCTGGTAATGCGGCGATTCTCAGCCCAAAAATTGATACTCCAATCGCCAGTTTTGGGGATTTGCACGCTCAATTTGCCGCTGGTCAAGCGAAATTCTTGCTCATCTTCGCTGGTGCTCACGCTCTCATTGGCTGATTCAGCAATTGCAAAATTGGGGCCAAGTGAACGTTGGCCTTCAAAATGGGTAAGTTTGACCCGCACCACATCGGGCATGGGCGAGGAAAAACGGGCGGTAATTGTGCCTAGGTTCAGTGTATCGCCTCGATGATTGATCCGCTTGCCTGGCGCATAGACCGTCAGAGTTGTGTCGTTTATTTGGCCATCGTAGGCCTGTGATGCAAAGAGCGCATTAACGCCCTCACGCATCATCCAATATCCATCAGTAAATTTCATTGGTCAATCCTTATGTTGATCCACAAAGGACACGAAGGACACGAAGAATGGAACCGCGAAGGTTGTTTTGGCCACAGATTGGCACAGATTTGGAGGATTATATTCCTGTGATCAATGGCTCACAGCCTGATCCCCAACCCCCGCCAACCGATTCCCAACTCCTATGCTCTGATCACTTCACACTACCTGCGGCGATGCCTTTGGTTAGGGTGCGTTGGAAGATTAGGAAGAAGATAAAGCAGGGCAGAATCCCCAACAAAGCTGAAGCACTGGATAGGGTGGCTTCCATGTTGCGTTGGCCTTGCAGCACGCCCACCGCAATCGGCACCGTTTGGCGATCGTTGCTAATCAACAAAATCAAGGGCAAGAAAAATTCGTTCCATGTCCAGATGAAAAAGAAGGTAAAGAGCACCGAGAGGGTTGGACGGCTGACCGGAACAATAATCTTAAACAAGAGTTGCAGTTTGTTGCAGCCATCCAACATTGCCGCTTCGAGCATCTCTTTGGGAAACGTACTGAACACCGATGAGAGCAAATAGGTGCCAAAGGCGCTCTGAATCACTGAGAAAATCAAAATCACGACAAAGCGTGTGTTGTAGAGATCGAATTCTTTGGAGAGGTAGTACAACGGATAAACCAGTGATTCTTGGGGCAGGGTGTTGGCAACCATAAATAGAATCAACAGCCAAACGCGGCCTTTGATGCGGCCAATCCCAAGCGCAAAGGCATTCAGCAACGACAACAGCACGCCGATCACCGCCACGCTCGCGCTAATCAGCAAGCTATTGAGCAACTTCTGGCTATAATCGACCCGCTGCCAAAACTCAACGATCCCATCGATCGACCATGCGCTTGGCCAACTGAGCGGGCCGTTGCTGGCATAATCAGTCGGGGTTTTGAAGGCATTGATCACCACAATTGCAAAGGGCAGCAGCACCACCAGCACTGCAATAATCAGTGCAGCCAAGACCAAGTAGCGGCCAAAACCAGCCTGATGTGGTTTTTTGAGGGTAGATTTAATTGGTAGGCTGGTCATCTTAAAGCTCCTCGGCAGATTGGCGACGAATAAAAATGATCGTCAGCACAATGATGATCAAAGTCATGACGGTGGCAATCGCTGCGCCATAGCCAACATTGGCCTTCTCGAAGAAGTTTTGATAAGCAAAATAGGAAGGAACCAAGGTGGCATTACCTGGGCCGCCACGGGTCAGCACATAAATTTGGCCAAAAACTTTGAGTGAGGCAATCGTGGTGGTTAACAGCACGACGAAAATCTCAGGCCGAATGAGGTGAATCGTGATAAAACGAAAGCGATCAAACCAACTTGCGCCATCGAGCACCGCTGCCTCATAAATTTCAGGGTCGATGCGTTGCAAACCAGCCATGAAAATTACCAGCGGATAGCCTAGTTGAAACCAAACCATAATCATCATTACACTGGGCAAGGCAGTTTGGCGATTGCCAAGCCAGTTGCGGGTCAAATTCTCGAGGCCAAGCGTTTCGAGAAAGCCATTCAGCGCCCCATAGTTGGGGTGCAAAATCCAAGCCCACACCACGCCAGCAATCGCCACGGGCAAAATTTGCGGCAGATAAAAGGCTGCGCGAAAAAAGCTGGCCGTGCCAGAGCCAAATTTATTGCCAATGTAATCGTAGAGCACCGCTGCCAGCAACAAACCCAGCAAGGTTGGCACAATCGTCATGGCAATCAGCATCGCCAAGTTGTTACGGAATGATGCCCAAAAGGTGCTATCACGGAACAAGCGGGCATAGTTATCAAACCCAGCCCATTTTGGCGTGCCGACACCCTGCCAGTTGGTAAAACTTGTGCCAATATTCATCAAGAAGGGAATGGCGATAACCATCACAAACAGAATCAAGCCAGGTAGCAAAAACCACCAGTAGCCGCTGTTTGTTGAACGTTTAAGCATCATTGCCGTAACCTTTCGATTGGAAGCTAGAACGTTGATCAGGGGTCAGGGGCTAGGGGTCGGGGGTCAGAATCGATATGATTTTAGATTGGATGATCCCTAAATCCTAGCCATAAGACCCTATGTATTAGCTGTAATAGTTCATTAGATTGGCAATGAACTGCATGCCCTCACCCCCTAACCCCCTCTCCCGCCCGCGAGGTGAGGGGGAATCGCGCTGCCAGTGCTCCCCTCGCCCGCCGCAGTGGGAGAGGGGTTGGGGGTGAGGGCACGTTACAAATGAACCATTACAGCTACAGCCTATAGTCATACCTTATTTGCCTAACGTTGCCCGATTTTCTTGATATGGAATAGCGATTGCATCGAGCATTTCGCTGGGAGTTTTGGTTCCATCAATCAACTCTTGAACGTTGGCAACCAAAACATCGTAGTAGCCTGGGGCTGGCCAGTCGGGGTAGAAGGCTAAGCCATCGGCCTTGGAAATTGCATCGAAGTTTTGGATCAATTCTTTGTTCTTTTCGTTGGTGATTTTGCTCACGTCGGCGTTAACTGGCACGCCACCAGAATTACCCAACAAGGTCTGAATATCTTGGCTCATCGTGATATCGATGAAATCGTAGACCAGATCTTTGTTTTTGGCATTGGTTGGCACGGCCCAGATGTTGCCGCTTGAGCCAGGGTGCAATTTATTGCCTGGGAACAAGAAGGTGCCCCATTCAAAGCCCTTGATTTCGTCGGTGAAGCGACCGTACCACCAACTGCCCGAAATCATGATTGGGAATGTGCCATTGGTGAAGGCCACGCCCATATCTTCGGCTTTGATGCCGGTGGCATCTTTGCTGATATAGCCTTTGCTGACCCATTCGGCCATTTTTTCAGCGCCATAGGTAAACTCAGGGCCACGGAAATCGACATCGCCTTGATAGAGTTGGAAGGCATTGACGAATTCGCGATCAGCTTGGCTCAGCACCAATTCATAGAAAATCTGTTGGGCGGGATATTCAGCAGCGCCGACCGAGAGCGGCGTGACCCCTTGTTGCACAAAGGCATCCATGACGGCTTCAAATTCGGCCAAGGTAGTTGGCACTTGCAAGTTGGCTTTGGCGAACATGTCTTTGTTGTAATAAACCATCACATATTCGGCATAGTTGGGCACACCAAACCATTTGCCAGCACCCATCACGCCTTTTTCATCGTAGCGGGCGGTGGTTTGCAAGCTGGAGCTGAGCAATTTATCCCAACCGCGTTGGGTCGCCACCTCGGAAAGATCAGTCAGCAAGCCTTGGGTTGAAAGCAAACCAGCGGTTGCATTCCCTTTGTTGTATTCCAAAATATCGGGAGTTTCATCGGAGTTGAGCACCATACCAGCGGTTTGGCGAATTTGCTCGAAGCCTTTTTCTTCAAACTGAATCGTTACGCCAGGGTGTGATGCTTGAAATTGTTTGATTGACTCGGCCCAAGCAATACCCATGGCGCTGTTAGCACCTTCGTAGTGCCAAAGTTTGATGGTGCGTGGCTCGTTGCTAGTGGTGGTGCTCCCGCTTGGCGCAGTGGTAGCGGTCTCAGAGCCGCAAGCCGCCAAGATGCTGGTGAGCAAAACCAAGAGTAGCATAAAAGAGAGTCGGAACGTTGACTTCGATGTGGACATCTGTGTCCTCCTTGGGAGCGTTACCATAGTCATTGTTAATTTCAGCCGACGAGTGAGCGGTGGTGAACTATCGTTCTGTGCGCCGTGCTTGACCGGTACTGCCGCGCACAACTAGTTGACATGGCAAGAGTGCTTGGGGCAACTCGCGATCTTGGGCTTCGAGTTGTTGGATGAGTAAATCGACCCCCAACGCCCCAAGCTCGGCGATTGGTGGTTCTAGAGTCGTCAGGGTTGGCAAGGTCATTTCGGCAACCCGCGCCGAAGAAACCAGCGAAATCAGCGAAATATCGTCGGGAATTGACCAGCCACGTTCGCTGACAGCTTGAATAATGCCTGGAATTGCCCGTTCATTCATCACAATCAAGCCACTTAAAGCTGGATGATCGGTTAAAAGTTGGTTAAAGGTTTCGTAGCCTGCGGCAACTGAATCGTGGCAAAAGCTGCTCACACCGTGTAATTGAGCGGCAGCAATCGCCTCATTGAAGCGTTGCGCCACCCGCACGGTCGGTCCGTAGCCAGCCTCAAACGCTTCGTGTGAATGATTGATAAAGCCAATTTGGCGGTGGCCAAGCTCAGCGAGGCAATTGACTGCGAGTTGGGTCGTGCGATCAAAATCGATATCAACATAGCTCATGCCAGTGCTTTCGGCACAACGCCCAATCATGCTGAAGGGAAATTCAAGCTCGCGCAGTAATTCAATCCGTGGATCATTGAGGTGGACTTCCATCACCAACACGCCATCGACAAGGCCTTGTTGCAAGAGTTGGCGTAGCTCGCTGGAATCGGTGGGCAACGACCATAAAACCAGGTGGTAGCCTTTATTGCGGGCCGCTTCCGCCGCACTGGTGACAAACTCAAGCTCAGTTAAGCCTAAGCCACGTTCAGGCGTGGGGAAAAGCAGGGCAATAATTTTGCTGCGCTTACTGGCCAAACCGCGAGCTAAGGCATGCGGTTTGTAACCCAGCTCCTCCATCGCGGCATAAATCCGCTGGCGGGTTTCTTCAGAGATCGGCCTCGTTCCATTGAGTGCATATGAGACGGTGCTGAGCGCAACTCCGGCTCGTTTCGCGACATCGACCATCGTTGGCACAATGCCCCCCGTTCTCGCTTGTGGCGGTTAGCTTAGTTTATCGAAGCGTGTAGTCGAAACGCATAGTCGAAACGCTTCGATGAATACTATACAAAACCTCAGCGTGATTGTCAAGCAACGAAATGGGGATCGGGGATCGGTTGTTGGGGACTGGGGATCTGATTTTAACCCAGAGGCACAGAGCGTTGATAAGGATGAAGGATGAAGGCTGAGGGATGAAGGCTGAAGGCTAATAACACTGAGAATTCATCATCCTTCGCGTTCTTCGTGCGCTTCGCGGTTCCGTTCTTCGTGTCCTTCGTGCTCTTTGTGGATCATAATTGGTCGGGTTAAATGCTCAAAAGTGGTGCTTAACCAAGCCACTTGAGTTTTCTATGCTCAAGCTAGTTCTGAATTAATTGAGGTAGCCCAATGCATCCAGTTTTAGCCCACGATGCCGCTCAAATCGACCACATTTTAGCGCAGACCCTTGCCACAGCCAAACAATTTCTCCACGATTTGCCACAGCGTCCGGTTGGAGTTGCGCCGCAAAGCCACCAACCAAGCCAATTACCAAGCGCTGGATTAGGAGCCGAACAAACGCTTGAGCATTTTTTGGCCCGCTACAGCGATACATTAACTGGTAGCACTGGTCCGCGCTATTGGGGCTTCGTCACTGGCGGCGCAACTCCGGCAGCACTGGCAGGCGATTGGCTGGTCAGCACCTTCGATCAGAATCCAAGTGGCACAACCGAAACCGCCGCGATTCGGGTTGAAAACGAAGCCATCAGCATGTTGCGCGAACTCTTTGGCTTGCCCACAAGCTTTAGCGGCGCATTCGTTTCTGGGGCAACGATGGCCAATTTTGTCGGCTTGGCGATTGGGCGGCAATGGGCGGCTCAACAACTCAACCATGATGTTGCCCGCATGGGTTTATATGGGCTTGCGCCAATTCCAGTTTTGAGCGGAGCACCGCACTCAAGCATTTACAAGGCCATGTCAATGTTGGGCATGGGTCGTCAACAGCTGCAAACAATCGCCTTACAGCCCGAACGCGAGGCGGTTGACATCGCAGCATTACGTCAAGCACTTCAAGCCTTGTCAGCGAACCAACCTGCGATCGTTGTTGCCAATGCAGGCACGGTCAATAGTGTCGATTTTGACGATCTTATGGCAATTGCCGCGCTCAAGCAGGAATTCAATTTCTGGTTGCATGTTGATGCGGCTTTTGGTGGTTTTGCCGCCTGTTCGCCGCGCTTTGCTCATTTAGTGCATGGGCTTGAACAAGCCGATTCGCTGACGATTGATGCCCACAAATGGCTCAATGTGCCGTATGATTCAGCTATGCAATTCACCCGCCATAGTGCCTTGCAAGTTGAGGTGTTTCATAATAGCGCGGCCTACCTCAGCCCAATTGGCGAGAATCCAGGCTTTTTTCATCGCACGCCCGAAAATTCACGCCGTTGGCGAGCACTGCCAGCATGGTTCACGCTTATGGCCTATGGCTCGGCTGGCTATCAAGAAATGGTTGAGCGCGATTGCGATTTAGCCCAACTGCTGGCTAGCCATATCAGCGATTCACCGTTGTTTCGCTTGGTCGCGCCTGTGCGCATGAACGTCGTTTGTTTCACTTTGGCGGGCAATCCTGATAGCACTACAATTCAGGCTTATCTTGATGCAGTACGGGCTAGCGGAGCAGTTTTTATGACCGCGACTGTCTATGCTGGACAACCAGCGATTCGCGCGGCCTTCTCAAATTGGCGCACCACCACCGCCGATGTTGGGCTGGCTTGGCAGGCAATGGAGCGAGTCGCCATAGAACATAGAGCATAGAGCATAGAACATAGAGCATAGAAGTTGGGGATCGGTTGGCGGGGGTTGGGGATCAGGCTGTTGGCCATTGATCACAGGAATATAATCCTCCAAATCTGTGCCAATCTGTGGCCAAAACAACCTTCGCGTTCTTCGCGTCCTTCGTGGTTCCGTCCTTCGTGAACTTCGTGAACTTCGTGGATCAAAAAAGGATTTTGAATGCTGGCAATTCCGCTCAACCCCAACTTAACTCGCCCGTTGTATTTGCAAATTGCCGACCATATTACGGCGTTGGCGCGGGCTGGTCAGTTGCAAGCCGATCAACGCCTGCCATCATCGCGTCAATTGGCCGAGCAACTAAATCTGCATCGTTCAACAGTGGTTACTGCATTCGATGAACTCCGAGCACGCGGCATCATTCAAACGCTGCACGGCAGCGGCAGTTATATTTGCTCAGGTCTGTTTGATCAAGCACTCCAAGCACCCAAACCACAAGCATTAACCACACCTGTGCTGGCCAACGATCAGCTAATTGCTGAGTTGTGGCGTTTAAATCATGCCGAGGGGATGATTTCGCTGGCCTTGGGTGTGCCCGCTCCAGATATGTTTCCGAGCCAACGCTTCGGCCAATTGCAACAGCGGATCGCCCGCCGCAACCCGCAAACTGCTTGGAATTACACTCATCCCCAAGGCTTTTATCCATTACGTCAAGCGATTGCCAATGATCTCGCCCGCCATGGCATTCAAACTAGTGCTGAACAATTGATTATCACCAACGGCGCGAACGAAGCGATTAATTTGGTAACTCAAGCGCTGGCAGTAACAGGCGATAGCGGTTTGATCGAAGAACCCTCGTTTCATACAACGTTGCTTAATTTGCAACAAGCGGGCATTCGGCTCAATGGCTTTGCAGTTACCCATAATGGGCCAGATTGGGCAAGTTTAAATGCGGCTTTACGCACGGGCTCAAGCCATCCACGCTTTATTTTAGTTGTGCCCGATTATCATAATCCAACAGGCATGCGCTGGGCCAGCGACCAACGCTATCAATTGTTAAATTGGGCCAATCAGCAGGCCATTCCAATCATTGAAGATGCCACCTATAGCGATTTAGGTCTAACTGGCCCAAGTCAGCCAGCCCTGCGGGCCTTTGATCCGAATGTGATTTACATTGGCTCATATTCTAAATCGTTGATGCCTGGCCTACGCATTGGCTTTATTGTCGCTAATGGTCTGCTTCAGCAACAACTTGTCAGCTTGAAAACCATTACCAGCGGTAGCAACGAATCGTTTAGCCAACAAATTCTGGCCGAATATCTGCATGCTGGCGAATATCACGAACAATTGGCATGGGTTACCAGCATCTACCAACAACGCCGCGATGCCCTGCTTGAGGCAATTCAATGCTATTTACCAACCGAAGTTCATGCGACAATCGCCGATGGTGGGTTTTATAGCTGGCTGCATTTGCCAGCCGATCAGTCGATCATGCGCTTGTTTCAACGCGCCTTACAGCGTGGCATAGTGATTTTTCCGGGCCAAGCTTTTTACCTTAATCAGGCCAATCAAACGCATAATGCTATTCGACTGTGTTTTGCCCGTTACCCTGAGGACGTATTGACCCACGCCGTGCGGTTGCTCGGCAGTTGCTTTTAATAGCCCGATTCCTAATCCAATATAGGCTGATTCGAGACCCCTAGCAACTGCGCACTCATTAGTTGACAACTACCCCGCTATCATCCACAATGCAGCGACTATTGACGACAATTCAGGCATTCCAATGATAGAAAGGTTCCAAGGTTTTTATGCGCATTGCAGTTACCGGCGGGGCAGGCTTTATTGGCTCCAACTTTGTGCGATATTGGATGGATACAAATCCTGCTGATGAGGTTGTGGTGATTGATGCCTTGACCTATGCTGGCCATCTGAGTAATTTGGCAGGCTACCACGAACGCGCCAATTGCCAATTTGTGCAGGCTGATATTTGCGATTACCCAACCATGCTCAAGGTATTGGCGGGGGTCAATTTGGTAGTACACTTTGCCGCCGAAACCCACGTTGATCGCTCGTTGGGTGAGTTTGAAATGGAGCGTCAATTTTATCGCTCGAATATCGAAGGTACTGCCAGCTTACTACGAGCTTCCCGCGAGGCTGGAGTTGGGCATTTTCACCATGTTTCGACCGATGAAGTGTTTGGCGATTTAGACTTTGATGATCCGCAAAAATTCCACGAAACCTATCCCTATAATCCCAGCAGCCCTTATGCGGTCAGCAAAGCAGCCTCGGATCATGTGGTGCGAGCCTTTGCCCACACCCACAAATACCCAATCACCATCACCAACTGCACCAACAATTATGGCCCATTCCAAACTCCTGAAAAGCTGATTCCCCGTTCAATTGCCTTGTTACTGGCCGGCCAAAAAGTGAAGCTCTATACTGATGCCGAGGGCATTCCAGGCCGTAACATCCGCGATTGGTTGCATGTGCAAGATCACTGTGAAGCGATTGCTTTGGTGATTCAAAAAGGTCGGATTGGTGAAACCTATGGGATTGGCGGCGAGGCCGAGCTTTCCAACTATCACTTGGTCGAAACCATGCTCGATATTATGAGCGAATATTTAGATCGCACGTTGACAATTGAAAATAGCGTCGAATTTGTGGCTGATCGCCCAGGCCACGACCGCCGTTATGCCATGGATTTGAGCAAAATCAAGCGTGAGTTGGGCTGGCAGCCACGTTATTCGTTCCAACAAGGCTTTTTAGAAACCGTGCAATGGTACACATCGCCCGAAGGTCAAGCATGGCTGGCAAGCTTGAACGATCGTACCAGCGATGTCCGCGCCAACCAAGAGCAAGTCGTTGCTGTGCGCGAAAACTGGCAAGCTGAGCATCAATCCTAATTAGGGCATGTCCTCACCCCCAACCCCTCTCTTTGAAGGGTCGGTTATTAACAATGGCTAGATGGAATTCAACGTTGATTAGCATACCCTCACCCCTAGCCCCCTCTCCCGCCGAGCGAGCGAGGGGGAACCCACCAGTCATGACCATTAGAACTCCCCTCGCTCACCGCAGTGGGAGAGGGGTCGGGGGTGAGGGAACGCAAACTATGCAAGTGACCAAGCCATCACTCGTCATCCATTCGCCGTGGGTAAGGGCATGCAATCGATAGATCATCAACTGTTAAGAATTTAGCCTCAATCTTTAAGCTACGATAGCTTCGATCGTTACAAGGAGCTATAGGCGATGGTCGATCAGTTTTTACGCCAACCCAAAGAGCAATTATTAGCCCCAATCGCCCAACGGCTCCAGCGTGTACACCCAACTACTATCACTTTGGCAGCCTTTGGTTGCGGCTTAGCAGCAGCAATCTGCGCTTGGCAACAAGCGTATTGGGTCAGCTTTGGCTGTTGGCTACTCAATCGGCTACTCGATGGGCTTGATGGCACAGTGGCGCGGCTGAGCAACCAGCAAAGCGATTTAGGTGGCTACATCGATATTCTGCTTGATGTGATTATTTATGCGTTGCTACCAATTGGCTTGGTGGCGGGACAACCAACGCTTGGCAACGCCTTGGCCGCTGTTGGCCTGATCAGCAGCTTTTATGTCAATGCAATTTCGTGGGCCTATTTGGCAGCAATTTTAGAAAAACGCCAACAAGGCGCTAAAGCCCAAGCCGCCATGACCAGCATTGCCATGCCCAGTGGCTTGATCGAAGGCACTGAAACAGTATTGTTCTTCAGTTTGTTTATTGCGCTCCCCAACCACCTGAGCCGCTTATTTCAGCTGATGACGGCCTTAGTTGTCGTTACGATTGGCCAGCGCTTGCTTTGGGCCAAACGCTATCTTCGCGAGGAACCACGCCATGACCACTAGCACATCAACATCGACCAAATCGTTTTGGCAACGCCATTGGCAAAAATTGCTCGCTGCGGGGTTTTGGGTGTTGCTGGTGGGCGGCTATCTCTGGTATTCATGGCGCAATCAGCTTTCACCAGCGGCGGCAGTTGGTCAATTAATCGAGCTGCTCAAAAGCGATGTGGGTGTATTGATTTATATTGGCGTGTACCTATTGCGCCCGTTGATTTTCTTCCCAGCGACATTTTTGACGCTTGCTGGCGGCAGTGTCTTTGGCAGTGTTTGGGGTTTGATTTACACCGTGATTGGGGCCAATGGCTCGGCGCTGGTGGCCTATACGATTGGGCGGTTTTTCGGCCAGCCCGAACAAAACCAAAATCAAACCGGCCTCGTAAATGGCTATATCGAGCGTTTACGCCGCAACAGCTTTGAAACAATTATGTTGATGCGCTTGATCTTTTTGCCCTACGATTTAGTAAATTATCTGGCGGGTATTTTACGGATCAACTGGAAGCAATTTTTGTTGGCAACCATGCTTGGATCGTTTCCTGGCACGCTAACCTTTGTGCTGTTTGGGGCATCGTTCGAGGGCGATTTTGCCAAAGCTGAGTTTTCGTTCAATCCATGGGCCTTTGCTGGCTCGATCGTTATTTTTATCATCAGTATCGCGATTTCGCGCTGGCTTAAGCGCCGTGAAGCCGCTAAACCAGCGGCCTAGCCGAGGGTAAACACACACTTATGCAAGCAACAGCACGCAAACGGATTTGGAATTTGGGTTTGTTAATTGGCCTTCTGAGCCTGATTATCGCCAGTTGTGGTAGCAATACGGCTACGCCAACCAGTGCTCCCAGCAGCACCAGCCTTGATCTGAGCAATTGGACCAGTATTGAGCAAGCCGCCAACGGCCAAACGGTCAATTGGTATATGTGGGGTGGCTCGGATAGCATCAATCGTTTTGTTGATGAATTTTATGGCAAAGCGCTCAAAGAACGCTACAATATTACGCTCAATCGCGTGCCAGTCGCTGATACTGTCGATGTGGTCAATCAGTTGCTCAGCGAAAAAGAGGCAGGCAAAACCAGCGGTGCTGTCGATTTGATTTGGATCAATGGCGAGAATTTTGCTTCGTTGAAACAAGCCAAACTCTTACGCGGCGATTGGGGCCAAAGCCTGCCCAACAGCCAATATGTCAACTGGAACAATCCAGCGGTTAATCTTGATTTTGGCGAGCCAGTCGAAAGCCTCGAAAGCCCATGGTCATCGGCCCAATTTCAGTTGATTTACGATTCGGCTAAACTTCAAGCCAGCGATTTGCCCCGTTCGTATGCTGCGCTCAAGGAGTATGCCTGCGCCAATCCGGGCAAAGTCAGCTATATCGCACCTGGGCCAGGCGCATTTCAAGGCACCCGCTTTGTTAAACAAGCCTTATTTGAGATCAGCGGCGGCGCTGAACAATGGCTCGGAGCCTTCAATCAGCAATTATGGGATCAATGGTCGCCCAAGTTGTGGGAATATTTCAATGATTTAGAAGGCTGTTTGTGGCGCGAAGGCAGCACCTACCCCAAAACCGAGAACGAATTACATAGCTTGTTTGCCAATGGCGAAGTTGATTTTTCAATCACCCAAGCGATCGCCGGAGCTGGCTCGTTGATCAAGGAAAATTTAGTGCCAGCGAGTGCGCGAGCATTTGTATTCGATGATAATATGATCGGCGATTTCAACTATGTCGCCATCCCCAGCACCGCACCAAATCCAGCGGCAGCTTTGGTATTAGCCAATTTGATTCTCGACCCTCAACTACAAGCAGCCCAAATTTTGCCAGAAAATGGCTTTGGCTTGGGCTATGGCATCGACCCAACCAAGGTCAGTGATCCAGCTTTGGCAGCTAAATTGGCGAGTGCCGCCCAACAACTGGGCGACCCAGCAACGCCTGCCAGCGATTTGGCAAAATCGTTGCGCAGCGATATTGCCGCTGAATATCAAAGCTTGATCGAACAGGGCTGGGATGCCAATGTGTTGCGTAAGTAGTTGCAATGGCTAAATGGCGCAGCTGGCTTGGATTAGCGCCAGCAAGCATCATTATGCTTGGTTTATTTGGTAGTAGCCTTGGCTATGGCATCGCCCAGAGCCTTGGTTGGCTACCATTTTTAGATCAACGCGAGCTAAGTTTGGCGGCCTATCGCAATGTTTTGGTCGGCCAACAGCTTGGCGGCCAATGGTGGTCAGCCCTGCTTTTTTCGTTGTGGGTCAGTTGTGCCGCCACGTTTGGCTCGGCATGCATTTGCTTGGGACTGCTCAGCAGTATCGCCGAGCGCCAACAGCACTATCGCGGGCTAAGCATTGTTAGCAATTTGCACTTGGCGATTCCGCATAGCGTTTGGGCTATGGCCTTGTTGTTAATGCTGAGCCAAAGTGGCATCTTGGCTCGCATCGGCTTTGCCGTTGGTTGGCTCGACCAGCCCAAGGATTTTCCGGTGCTGGTGCGCGATCGCTGGGGCATCGGGATTATTCTGGCATATATCACCAAGGAAGTGCCATTTTTGCTGCTGATCGGTTTGGCAACCTTACGTCAACAAGGGCGAGCTTATCTGTTGGTGGCTCAAAGTTTGGGGGCCAATCGTTGGCAGCGTTTGCGCTTAGTGCTTTGGCCACTCTTGGCTCCGAGCCTGATCAGCGGGAGCTTCTTGGTGTTTAGTTTTATTTTTGGAGCTTACGAAGTGCCAGCCTTGGTTGGGGTGCGCTACCCTGAAATGCTGGCAACAATGGCTTTGGAGCTATTTCTCAATCCCGATTTGCAAGCGCGAGCTGAGGGTATGGCCGTAAGCATGCTGATGAGTTTAATTATTCTGGCAGTGGTGGGCTTGGCTTGGCGTTGGCGGGAGCAGCGCTGATGAGTTATCGCAAACTGGTGTTGCTTTTAGCGTTCCTATTAATTGTGCCAATCGCAATTTTTTTGGTGTATGCCTTTGCCCAAGGCTGGTTTTTTCCGGCGCTATGGCCCGAACGCTGGGATAGCGAGCTATTTCTGCGGCAATTGCGCGATCCACAGGTACGGCGTGGGTTTGAACAAAGCTTGGTCGTCGCGACAGGCGTGAGTGGTTTAGCGCTACTGCTAGGCTATCCAGCGGCACGCGTGTTGGAATTGCAGCAATTTCGCGGGCGTGGCCTGATCTATGGCTTGTTTTTTCTGCCGACGGTCGTGCCCAGCGTTGCTACAGGCATCGGCTTGAACATTGTATTTTTGCGGCTGGACTTGGCTGGCACGCTATTTGGGGTGATGTTGGTGCATTTGATCCCAGTTTTGCCGTATGTGGTGCTGACCTTGGGCAGTAGTTTGGCCCATTATGATCGCAATTATGAACATCAAGCAGCGGTTTTGGGCGCTAGCCCCTGGCTGGTATTTTGGCGAGTCAGCCTGCCTTTGCTCTTGCCAAGTTTGGTGGTGGCTGGTGTATTGGCATTTTTGATTTCGTGGAGCCAATATGTGCTGAGTTTGCTAATCGGCGGCGGCAAGATTATCACCCTGCCAATGCTGTTATTTTCGGCAGCCAGCGGCGGCAACTATAGCCTGATCGCCAGTTTAAGCCTGATTTTTATTGCGCCGCTCTTGCTGTTGCTCGGCTTGGTGGCTCGCTACTTGGGTTCGCCAGCAACAGGAGCAACGCCACGGCCATGAGTTATTTGCAACTTGATCAATTAACTAAATCGTATGCTCAGCAGACCATTCTCCAAAATATCAATTTAAATTTAAACCAAGGTGAATTTTTGGCCTTGCTTGGGCCTTCTGGCTCAGGCAAATCGACGATTCTAAAACTATTGGCAGGCATTGAAGCAGCCGATGCTGGCGAGATGCGGCTGGCGGAGCGTTTGCTTAATCCTGTGCCGGCCCATCAACGTGAGATTGTTTTACTGTTTCAACAGCCCTATTTATTTCCGTTTCTCTCGGTAGCCGAAAACATTGGCTTTGGCTTGAAGGCCCGCAAAGAACCCAAAAAGTTAATTCAACAAAAAGTGGCTGAACTTTTAGAATTAGTTGAGTTGGGCGGCATGCAGCAACGTAAGCCGCAGCAACTTTCAGGCGGGCAGCAACAGCGCGTGGCACTTGCGCGAGCTTTGGCAGTTCAGCCCAAAGTATTGTTGCTCGACGAACCATTGAGCAGCCTTGATCCTGAAATTCGAGTTAATTTGCAAGGCGTGATTGCGCGGCTGCATCGCGAATTACATATGACCACCATCATCGTGACTCACGATTTGAGCGAGGCCTTGGCGTTGGCGCAACGCACAGCCTTATTGATCAATGGTGAAATTATTGCCGATTTGAACTCGATCGAACTATTCGAGCGACCACCCAACCGCGCCGCCGCCCAATTCGTGGGGGTTGGGGCAATTATTGTGGGGCACATGCAAGGCCCAACGTTTTGCAGCAGCCTTGGTCAATTTAACGGTAACTTCGCCCCAAATACTCGGCATGTCGCGATTCGGCCTGAACATATTCAGATTAACGATCAGCCGCAACCTCAAACCATTGCAGCCCAGATTATCGAGCGGCGCTACCTTGGCGAACGCTGGGAATATCGCTTGCAAACCAACGAGCAAATCGTTGTGGCACGAGAAACAGTCCAAGCAATCCGCGAAATTGGCCAAACGGTGTATCTCCATTTCCCTCAGCAATCGATATTTGCGCTCAACGATTAAACAAAAACATCCGGCGGAGCATAACACGCCACCGGATGCAGAACCTCAGTGATTAGTTGCCTTTCGCTGTGTAGGGCAAGAAGACCACATAGGTTGCTGTGCCAGTCGTTGCGGTTGGCGTAACCGAAGCAGTCGCGGTTGGTGTAGCTGTTTCAGTTGGCGTTGGCGTAATCGTTGGCGTATTGGTAATCGTTGGCGTAATACCTGGCTCCAAGGTCGCCGTATTGGTTGGCGTGTTGCTTGGCGTTGGCGTATTGGTGTTGGTTGGTGTATTAGTTGGCGTTTCGGTTGCTGTCGCCGTAGCCGTATTGGTTGGCGTATCAGTTGCCGTCGCCGTAGCCGTATTGGTTGGTGTATTGGTAGCCGTGGCCGTGGCCGTATTGGTTGGCGTAGCGGTTGCCAATGAACCAAACCAATTAATATCTAAGTAGTTAATCTTAGTATTAGTGCCGCCAACCGGATCAACCGTCAATTTGCCGTCGCTAACCGTGACCCGCACGGTGTTGGTTTGATGCAAGCTGGCCGCGCCATTCGAGGCATTGGCTGGCGGCACGAATTGGTTGATCGCCACAACACCTTCAATTGTAACGTTGTGCGACATTGCCGAACCACCAGCTTGAGCATCGCCGACCGCCACGGTTACATCGTAGACCCCGTTTGGAATCGAGGCTTCCCACTTACCGCCACCAGTCGTCAATTGCATGTGCATCAAGGTATCCAAGCGGATATCGCTATTGAAATTGCGGCGACGTGGATCAGCGATCAAGCTCTTGGGCTGGCCAGCACTATCAACCCAGCCATAGGTTAAACCAGAGCCTTGGCCTGGATCGACGCGCAAGCCATAGCCTTGGCCATAATCCTTGACATAGCCATTGGGCACAGCACCAGCATCGTTGGGCTGGAAGTTGACCTTCAAGAAGAAGGTACCTTCAGGCGTTGGCGTGAAGGTGCCAATTGGGGTATTGGTTGGCGATGGCAAGGCGGTTGGAGTAGCAAAGGTCATGTTTTGCGCCCCAAAGACCTCGATTGCGCTCACGGTTGGGCGGCTGGCTTCAGGTGCAAACTTGATATTCAACACCCCATCGGTCACGTTGACCGTGAACAAGCGCGTATCAGCAGCTTTAGCGCCAACTGCAAGAGTTGGGTCGTAGTCGTTGAGTACGCGAGTTCCTTCGAGATTAACATCGAAGACCCGTTTGCCAGTGCCGCCAGCCACGCCGCTCGTCACGCCAAAGAAAATTTCGGCAAAGTGCAAGCGCACGGTGTATTGGCCACTGGTTGGCACGGGAATCGCATAATCCAAGGTTGCAGTAGTTGCGCCCGTGGCAAAGCGATCATCGTAATACAACACGTCATTATCAGTATTGGCGACATCGCCCAAACTACCTGGGTTCGAGGTGCTACCGTTTTGCGAGTAGCTATCGGCAGCCCAGCGCACAGCATCAGGCGTGGTTACACTGCTAAACCCACCAGCATTGAAGCGGGTCAACAATGGCAAGACTTGCACTTGCAACGAGGTTGCAACGCTGCTTGAGCCATTGCTAGCAGTAACAGTTACGTTGTAGGTTCCTTTGGTTGCAAAAGCGTGGCGCACCTTGCCAGTGCTTTCGTTGACCACTGGAGTGCCATCGCCAAAGTTCCAAGCAAAGTTGACGTTGCTACCACAAGCCACCACCGCTTGGAAGGTAATTGCATCGTTGGGTGATGATGGACCGTTCGAGACCGCCACGACTTGTTCGATTGGCTTATCGCCAACTAAAATCGTCACGGTGTCACTGGTGCTTGCGCCGCCAGCATCGGTTGCAGTAAAACGGAAAACCAAGGTACTAGCGCTAGCCGGAGCAGTAAAACTACGGTTGTTGCCGCTACCCGACAGGCTTACGGCTGTGCCTTCAAGCTGAGTCCAAGCCCCAGTCAGCGTAGTGTTCTCATAATCGCTGCTTATGCCAGCCAAATTCACGCTAGCATTCACAGCGACTTGCTGATCAGCTCCAGCATTGGCGGTTGGTGGTACATTGCCATTAACCGTGCTGGCAAAGACCTCAATTGCTGAGATTGAAGCAAAATCCATTTCAGCATCAAAAGCCAGTTGCAATTGACCATCGACGACTGTAATCCCATCGATTGGCACAATCACGGCAGCGCGAGCAGCCCCAACCGAGCCAGTGATATCGAAGTTATCGAGGATAGTTTCGCCTTCAGCGCGAACATCAAACACCCGTTTGCCTGGGCCAGCAGCCCCACCACCAGGCGCACCCCAGAAGAGTTCGGCAAAGTGCAAGCGCACATCAACTTTTTGCACCGTGGCAGGCACGCTCAAGTTGTAGGTAATCGTGCGAGTGGCATTACCAACATTGCCACGATAGGTTTGATAGAGCGTGTCATCGAGGGTATTGTCGATTGCTGGCGTGCCCGTGCCTTCAGCAGCTGCGTTGCTAGGCTCAAATAAACCAGTATCGCCCTGCCAAACGTTGCTGGCACTATCAGTGAAGCTATTGGCGCTACCAACATCAACCCGCGCCAAGACTGGCCGCGCGGCGGTGGTTTCGTCAAGGCCAATCACAAATTTATCGAAAACCGTGTTGAAGGTTGTATCGGTTTTGTGAGTGGTTACAATCCCCGCATTAACCTTGCGATCAAAGAAACGTTGATAGCGGCCACCGGCCAGCGTCACTTGGCCCAGCGTCGTAAAGCTTGGGTTTGGATTAGCTGCCGTGATAATCCGATAGGCAGCGGTCGCAATCCCAGTTTTGGGATCGCCACTCAAGCGCAATTCGGTTGCCACAACATTGGCGGGGCTAGCAATCGCTGGGCTGGTTGCCACGGTTGCGCTCGTGCCATTCGTTTCGTTGGTAAAGACAATCACTGGTTGGGTGCTGGCCGAGCTAATCATCAATTTCAGATAATTATCTTGTTCCATGCCCCAGAAGATGCCTGATTGACGATTGGCACTGGTAAAGCCCACCACACTGCCATTGATCCGCGTGGTAATTGCAAAGCGCGAGGCTTGCGCGTTGAATGGCAGTTGCAAGGCATTAACTTGGGTATTGGTTGTGCCATCCTGCGTGCCCGCAGGCGAAACCAAGGTCAGCGTGCCGGCTCCTGTCGTGTTCATCGTCAAGAGGGTTGGGTCATATGACGATCCAACGCTGATCTGCTTGTTATCGTTTTTATTGCGTTGGTTGATTGGGAAGCCCGTGCCAACGCTGGTGTTATCAATCAAGGTATTGGGATAATTTTGATTGAACTCCAAGTTCAGGCTTGGTGTACCTGGCATTGCCGCCACAGTTGAATCATCAACTTCGACAAACTCAGGTCGAATGTTATTCACAATATAAACATTATCGTTGTAGTCGTAGTTGATCCCGTTGAAGTCCATCGAGAGCACATAACTATTGGGAACCAAAGCCCCGTTGCGATCGCGCAATGGCCAAGCTCGCAAATAGTGCTTGCCAACTGGATTGTTGTATTGAGGATCACCCCAAGCGGTTTGCGAGATAATAAATTGGAACGTCCCAGTTGGGTTAAAATTAATATCAAACAAATCACTGCCATCATACAAGCGTGGCAAATAGGTTTGGCCATCGGATGGATGGTGGGTGCTGGATTCTTGCAGGGTCGTGCTGCCTTTGGCCGCCCAAGCAATATCGCTGGCGGTGCTGGTGGTACAGCACTGGTGTAAGCCAGCCAATTGCACCACCCGCACTGGTTTGCTCGAATCGAAGCGCGTCCAGTAAGGTGAAATCACTTCTTCGCCAATTTGGGTCAATGCCCCTGAATCAGCATTCCACGATTGACCTGGATAGACGATTCGCATGTCGTAACCAAAGAAATCCATAATTTGCTGGATGTTTGGTTCGTCGTCGCCCTCGTTTTGGGCTTGCCACCAGCCACGAAGCTCAATAATTTTATTCGGCTCAGCCGCATCATTGGTTTTCAGCAACATTTGACCCGAATAGGCAATCCCTGGTGGGTTGCTACGTGGGTCATTTGGTGGCGTGAAATCCAAGCGAATATCGCGGAAAGTATTTGGCTGCAAAATCGTTGGCAAGCTCAACGTGCCGCTCAACGTCCATGAGCCAGTAATGGTCATGCTGCTCAGAATCAACGGGCCAGTGCCAGTATTACGCACCCGCACCACTCCTGTATTGCGGAAGTAGTTGCGTGTGCCACTGCGAGCAGCTGGATTTTGAATCTTGCTAAACATCAACCAATCGTTGTACGGCACGTTATGCGATTCAACATTTTCGATTTCCAGCTGACCAGCGCCAAAACATGCTCCAGCTAGCACTTGCAGCGTCATCATCGTTTGGAGCTGACGCACGGCGCTTTCGATAGCTGAGCTAAAGTTTTGGTCATTATACTGACGGGTACTGACAGCACCGTCACTTGCTGGCCGATACATACCTTTGAAACCAAAGGTTACACCACCAGAGCCACCCTGTGGCCCACCCAAAATCACCATTGGGATATAGAAACGATTGGTTGCTGGCGGCACAGTCACCGTTGGAGTCACCGTCACGGTTGGAGTACCAGGCGTGACCGTAATCGTTGGGGTAACCGTGGCCGTTGGCGTACCTGGTGTTACGCTTGGGCCAACAGTTGGGCTTGGCGTAAAGGTATTGGTTGGTTGGGTAGTACCAGGCGTGGTTGGCACTGGCGTGGTTGGCACTGGCGTGGTCGATGGCGTGGCGGTGTTGGTTGCCGTCGCCGTGCTGGTTGATGTTGGTGTATTCGTCACCGTCGGCGTGTTAGTTGCCGTTGGTGTGTTGGTTGGCGTATGAGTTGGAGTTGGGGTTGGTGGCTCCACATAAGGAGTGATCGTCACAAAGTTGATCTTGGTGTTGATCCCACCGTTAGCGTCGATGGTCAAACGATTATCAGTAACCGTAGCCACTACCGTTTGAGTTGAGTGGCGGGTTGGTGCACCAGTCGCCCCTGATGAGGCAAAGTTATTAATCGCATTTACGCCTTCGACGTTGATCGTATGCCGATCAAACTCTGGCACTTGCTGGGTTTGGGGATCACCAACTGCAACCGTGACCGAGTAAATCCCGTTTGGCACGGCAATTTCCCATGAGCCAGGTTCTTTGACCCCACCAAAGCCACCAGAAAGATCGTTGGCTCGCATATGCATCAACGAATCATAACGTTTGTCGATGTTGGCAACAAAGCGATAGCGGCCATTGGTATCAAGCAGAATCGGGGTGATCGTGTTGGGATTGACCCAACCGTAATACAACGAGCCATCGCCTTGATCTTTTTCGTTCCGATTGCCAAAGGCTTGACCCCAATCGCGCATGTAGCCAACTGGCACAGCGGTCGAGGCACTTTGAAAATTAACTTGAATTGGCGTGCTCATGCTTGGCAAGCGGACTGGCCTCACATTACGCACAATAAAGACCAAATCTTGATATTCTAAGCCAGCGGTTGCCTCCTCAAAGACCACCACATAGGCATTCGTAACCGTTGAATCATTAGTAGTTTTGAGTGGATAAACCCGCATATGGTGAGGGTTAGCCACATCAAAGGTATTTAGGCTATCTTGACCATAGACCAAACGATTAGCATGGGCTGGCCATTGAGTATAGAAATCGAAGAATTCATAGCCCGGATCGAGGGTCAAGCTGCCATTGATGCTTGGATTCAAGCGCTGAGCACTAGTATTTAGCACCGAGAAGATACTTGTACGATTGGCTCCAGCACTCTTGACTGGATACCAACCCAAGGTCAAGGCGGTGCTAGCCGGGCCACTTGGCGCAAAGACTGCCAATGGTTCCAAGGTAATTGGCGAGGTTGTAGCGCGGGTGAAGAAATCGGCCACAATTTCTTGGCCAAGCACCAACGATGTCCCATTAGCGCTGTGGATGGGAGTTGTGGATGGATCATCATCGCCAACATTCATTGGAAACTCATAGGTATCGAGAATCCATTGCAATGATGGCTCTGTGCCATTGGCATAGACCAAACCACGCAGCGCTCCGTCAATCTTGGGATTAATCGGGTCGTTGCTTTGAATTTGGATAATTGCGCCTTTGGTGCCCAAACTTGTGGCTGCATTAGCTCGCATCACCACATTCAAGCTCAAGGTTGCACTTGGGATTAACGTTTGGGGGAAGCTTGGCAAGTTGGTAATCACAAACGAACCAGCTTCAGGCCCAATTAATTGCACCCCAGTCACGCTCAAATTGGCTTGACCAGTATTGCTAATCACAAAGGTTTGCGTGGTTGAATCGAGTGAGCCACTGGTTGGCCGTGCCAAATTGAACACGCGGCGAGCTGGCTTGATATCAATCCGTGGTTCGGGCTGAATATCAGGTGTGAGCAAATAAATTTTTTCGGCCAAATAGTCGGAAACATATAAGTTGCCGTTGGCAGTATTTTCAATCACATCAAGCGGCCCTGAGAAATCTTTCATCCCAGGTAGGCCACCTTGTTCGCTGATAATTTCTTTGTTAGCACCGATCGTCAGCACAACCAAGTCTTTGCTACCGCTGTAGCGCGTAACAATCAACTTGCCTTTGAGTGCGCCGTTGAAGGTATTTGATTTATATTCAATCGTGCCGTTAGGCGATTTGTGTAAGCCGAAGTCCCATGAGAAGCCGCGATAGTTGCGGTCGGATTGAGTGCCAACTGGATAGCCAACATTGCTACCACCTGGCGCAACTTCAGCAGGATCGACGGCTGAGCTTGGGTTACCGCCATTCAACACCCACTCACAACGTTGCGGGTTAGGATGTCCATAATAGCCGCCTTGAGCAACCCGATAGAGAAAATCGGATTGATCAGGAATGCGGGTATTCGAGCTTGAGGCTAACTTTGGCACATCAGGGCCAACATAGGCTCCATTGGTCGCTACGTCAATCCGGTTTTGACATGGAGCATAGTTTGACAAATTGCTGGGGGTTGGTGGGGTATTGCCACCAGCAGCCGAGCCATTGGTTGCCGTATACAATTCGCCATTCGTGTGCCAAATCAAGTCGTAAGCATTACGTACACCCGAGGCATAGATCGTCACAGGCACATTTGCGGCAAATGGGTCATACGTGCCACCATCTTCAGTTTGTACATTCAATGGTAACGAGCCGCTGGCCAAGGCCGTTTGATTGATCCGCAGAACCGCAGCGCCTAGTTTATGCTCTGGCCGCAAGTTCCAGCCATTATCAATATGCCCCATGGCGCTATTGCTACCCACGGTCATATACAATGCACCATCAGGCCCAAACACCAAACTATTTGAAAGGTGATCGCGTGATGAACGTGGCATGCCAATCAAATAATCTTGGGCAGTGGTTAGATTTGCGCCACTCAAGCGCGTGAGCTTGCCGCTCCAATCAGGGCCACCACTCAACGCATAGGGGCTGTGGGTAATCCACAAAATTGGGTTAGATGGGGTTGAGGCTGGATCAAAGACCAAACCAATGATCATGCGATCTTGGGTTGTGCCAGTATAGGTACGCACCGTTTGGATGGTTAAGCTACCAACGCTATCCAGCGTGCCATCGCCATTAATCGTATAGCGCACAATTTGGCCTTTGACCGTGGCAGCGTAGAGCTTGCCATCAGGGCCAATTGCCAACGAAGTATAGCCAGAATCATTGGGCATGGTAATGCCCGTGGCAACCTTGTTAAAACGAATGTTGCCAGTTGCCGCAGGGCCACCAGCACTCCCAGTCGTAAAGGTCGATTCATAGGCTTCAAACGGCTCACCTGCAATATCAAGTAGCAAATCGTTTGAAGCTACCCCAACATTCACCCGAAAACGATATTGGGTAAATGGGTCGAGATAATCATTGGGATTGAGAATAATTACATCGCCCGCTGCCGAGGTGGTTAGACGGGCAGCGATTTCATAACTATCAATCACCCGAATCAATTTGACAGAAGCTGCTGTCAAGGTCTGGGGGTCAAGCCCGCCATTAGGAATATACACGTTTGCTGCAATGAAAATATCACGGTTGACCGAGGTCGAGCCGTTGAGCGGCAAGGTATCGGTTACCCGTGGTGCCTCTAGTAGGGCTTTAGCTTGAGTTGGCGTGAGTGGCTGGCGAGTTACCGCCGGAACCGCCGCCGCCACCGTGGTTGGTGGTGCGCCCACAAGCCAAAGGTTGCTAAACAAGAATGCTGCGAGCACCCCATGCAACCAACGAACAATAGACCGCTTCATGGTCATGACCCCTCCTGGAACAGCTTGTGACCCGTAGCGAGTGGTGGTCTTTCAACGCTTAACGCGCAAAAAACCGCATCAATCGCGATCGATCAAAAAAAGAGCATTTGCTACGGGACATCGTTATCGATCAGTATATCAGTTGAGATTGACTAAAAGTACGGTACTGTTATATACAATGGTACTAATTTTGTCAATCCTTGCATCGCAAATTTTGGTTTTCTTGGCCAGCATTTGCATGAATTTTAATACTTTTTGGTTATATTTTAATGTTTTAAAAAACATTTTTAAGGAATTCACGTCATGACTAAGCGCTGAGTTTTGAGCAAATACGGAGCCATCCGCTCGTGATGGCTCCGTTGAAATCGAGCTTAGTTTTTGACAGTGTACGGCAGCCAAATTCGATAGGTCGCCGTGCCTTGGGTTGCCGTAGCGCTCGGCGTTACGGTTTCGGTTGGCGTGTTGGTCGGCGTATTACTTGGCGTGGCCGTGTTGGTCGGTGTAAAGGTCGCCGTCACCGTGCCAGTCGATGTTGGCGATGGCGTATTGGTATTGGTCGGTGTATTCGTGATTGTTGGCGTATTGGTATTAGTTGGCGTGTTGGTTGCCGTCGGCGATGGCGTATTGGTTGCCGTTGGCGATGGCGTGACCGTTGGCGTAACATTGGCAATATTGAGAATTGGCCCCCAAACCTCAATCGCCGAAATCTTGCCTTGATCAACATTGCCAGGCTGGCCCGTGGGCAAACTAATATTGACCGCACCATCAGTAATATTGGTGGTAAAGGTCTTGGTAATTGGCCGGAAGGTTGCGCCAGTTTCGCTGAAAATATCGAAATTGGTCAACACAGTCGTGCCTTCAAGCTGAACATTGAATTTACGCTGGTTCGGCCCAGGCCGACCATTCGTGCCCCAATACAGTTCGGCAAAGTGCAAGCGCACCGCATACGTTCCTGTGCTGCTGACCGGAATTGTGTATTGCACCGCCGAGCCGCTGGTGTTGCGTTCAGAGCAGTACAACCGATCAAAGTCACGAGTCACGTTGTAGATTTGGGGACACGAAACGCCTGGAATCAAGACATAGGTGCCGCCGCCAGTTGAATATGGACGGTTGGCACTTGTATCAGGACTCCAAGCAGCTCCGTCGTTGGTCGTCCAATCGCGATCACCGCCGTTGATCCGCGCCACAATATCGCGATAACTCAAACGGAAGAAATCGAAAATAAATGAGATGGTATTTGGTGTTCCATGATTAGTTGCCAAAATTCCTGCTGGTGTTCCGGTATTAAAGAACCACAAAGGCACATTGATCGTGCCAATTGCTGTCCAGTTGCCACCATCAGTTTTATAATAGGCGGTCATGGTCTGCGCAGCAGGATTGCCGTCTAAGCGCAGGTCGATATTGCTCACTCCTGGCAATACCATGCTTGGATTATTATTGGTTGGATTGATTTGCAAGTTTCCGGCCACTTCCATGGCAAATTGCAGCCCGGTGTCGCCACTTGTGCCATCGCCATTCAAATTGGCCGTCGCCACCAATTTCACATAGTTATCTTGGTTGGGGCCGAAGAACAAGCCCGCCGCTTGATCGCCCTCAGGCGTGCGCCCAAGGAACATTTCAGTGATCCGCGTTTCAACTCGGAAGTTGCGATGGGGATCAAAGCCAATTTGCAAAGCGTTGGCCTGGGTATTAATCGCACCAGCATTTGTGCCTTCGGTGGTGATGATGTTGGTAAAGCCACCAGCAGCGCCAACTGCAATCTTAACCTCATCAGTTCGCGTAACTCCATTGGTAATTTGCACCCCAGTAAAGCCCGTATTAGCAACTTTGCCCAACGGTGCATCACCAGGATTCCAATTGAATTCAACGGGCAATTTGGTGTTATTGCCATTCGCTGGATCAAAATACAACTGATCATTGACATCAAGGATGCCATCGTTATCGTCGTCGGGATCGGTCAAATCGGAAATCATATCGCCATCGAAATCGTTGGGTACGCTGGCTCGGCTACACAAATTGGTTGCATTTTGATCTTCATCAAAATCCGAGTAGCCATCATTATCGCTATCGACCATGCTCGAATAGGGCGGCGGCGGCGGACAATTGGGCAAATCTTCTGGCTCAAGGATGGTAATCGCATCGCTGCCAAATTCGGCCACATAAATCACACCCTTGGCATCGGTCACCACATCAAGCGGTTGGTTGAACTTTGCCAAGGTTTGGATGCCAGTCGGGTTGCCATTGGCATCAAGCTGAACGCGGCTGACATCTTGATTTTGGCCATAGGTTGCGACAATCAAATTGCCTTGCAACGCACCGCCAAAGGCATTACTGATATACGCCGTAATCCCATTCGTGGATGGGCGGAAATCATAGGTCAAGGCTGGTGGATTGTAGTTTGGTGGCGTTGGCAAGCCTTGGGCATTCCCATTGTTCAAAACACATTCGCCACGCGCTGGGTTGGGATGGCCACCATACGAACCTTGGGTCACAATTTTCAGGGTATCGGGCAAATAGCGTGGGTTAATTTCCACCCCACCAGGGCATTGAGCGGCGCTCGGCGTATCGCCATAGCCATCATTGCCACCATTGACATTGGCATAAAACTTATTATTCAGCCAAATAAAATCATAAACATTGCGATAGCCAGTCGCATACATCTCAAATTGGCCAGCAAATGGTGCTAACGCCGCCGCATTATTGACATTTTTGACATCAATGCCTGCTGAAGGAAAGCCAGCATCGCGCACATTGGCTCGCAAAATTGCCGCCGAGAGATAATATTCGGCCAAATTGCTAAAGTGAGCGCTTGGCGCACCATTGTTGGTATTGCTCGACGACGAAATATACATCCAGCCATCTGGCCCCCAAACAATGCTGTTGGTGCTGTGGTTTTCACGTGAGCGCGGCAAACCCTTAATAATATCGGTTGAGGTGGCAAAATTATTGGTGCTGACCAATTTGCTAATTGTGCCTGAGCGGGTGTTGATTTTTTGCGAGGTTGTGTCGCTGTTGTAGCCATAGCGCGGGTCGCTATGCGAAACATACAAAATCATATTCGATGGCGTTGAAGCCGGATCAAACAAAATCCCAATCAACTGACGACCATTTACGCCCGTGGCGGGCGAACCATCATCGTTAGTATTAGGATAATTGTAGATTGTTTCGATCACCTGAACGGCGGTAGCTTGATGGTTGGTTGGGTTGAGCGTAATTGCAAAAATTCGCCCATTAAATTGGCTAACATACAAACGCCCATCAGGGCCGAAGATCATCCCGGTTGGGCTATCGAACAACGAAGCGCCAGTTAATGCCGAACTTGAATTAAAAATCGTTTGGCGAAAAAAACTAATGCTCCCAGAATGCACATGTTGCCGCTCAGGATTATAACTATATTGAACTGTTGAGCGCGTTTGGGCGGCTGCATCATGGATCGTTGGTTGCAACAGCAATCCACCAGCCAACAGACTGAAGATTACTATCATCACAACCACCCGCGCATGAAACTGTCGTTTGATCATCACAAATCCTTTCGAGAACATGAGCTAAGCGCAGATCAACCTGCTATTACCAAATTCTTGCTGGTGCTACGCCTATGATCGTGCCTATATCAGCGCGGCATGTCAAGCGACAGGTTCCGTAGAACAGGAATGTGGTGACATCTTAACAATTGGTGCCATGCCGCAAATGGCATAATGCTCATAACTCATCCTCTAACTAAGAACTATAGCGCATAGCAGCATGCTTGTCGTGGGAATTATGGCCTAAACTCAGGCGCTATTTCGGTGATGATTGCTCCTACACCATATGGGTGACCCATGGGTGATAAAAGTTAAATAGCTTTAACCTTTAACTTAACCTAGCGCACATATCAGCAGAACTACACACACCAATGGCTGCTCAAGCCTATCGTGATAAAAATAGCGAACATCAAATGAGTCTATTACAGCATATGGTTGGTTTTTTGTGCGCACGGTTTTTTAAGAATTACGTCTGTGCTAGAGCCACATGCTCAGCAATTGCCCTCAAGCTGCCAGCTATCGGTTAAAATACGCCTAGGCTTTCATTCAATGGTGCATGAAAGCGACATTCACTAGGAGGTTCTTGTGCTAATCGATCTTATCGGTGTCCCGCTCGATTTGGGTGCAGGGCGGCGTGGCGTGGACATGGGGCCAAGTGCAATTCGTTATGCAGGCTTACGTTCACAATTAGAAGAGCTTGGTCATACCGTGATTGATCGCGGCAATCTCACGGCGAGCATCGCTGAAACTCTGCCCGTCGGCGACTTAACGTTGCGCTATTTCGAGCCAATTCGCGATACCTTGATTCAATTAGCTAGCGAGGTTGATCAGTCGTGTAGCCAAGGCCATGTGCCAGTGGTGCTCGGTGGCGATCATAGCCTTGGTTTGGGTTCGGTTAGCGGAGCCGCCCACAATCGCGATATTGGGGTGCTCTGGATCGATGCCCATGGCGATTTTAATATTCCCAGCACCTCGCCTTCGGGCAATATTCATGGCATGCCCTTGGCAGCACTGTGTGGCTACGGCGACGAACGCTTGATCCATTTGAGTGGTCAGCGCTTAGCAAACTCTATGATTAACCCGCATCGCGTGGCATTGGTTGCGGTGCGCGACCTTGACCCCGAGGAGCGTCAACTGCTCACCGAAGCTGGCGTGCAAGTCTTTGCCACTGAATATATCGATCGTTATGGCATGTATGAAACCATGGTACGGGCGATCAGCGTTGCCAACCAAGCTCGCGATGGTTTTTATGTTAGCTTCGATCTGGATGTGCTTGATCCTGCGGTTGCGCCTGGGGTTGGCACACCCGTGCCTGGCGGCTTAACCTATCGCGAAGCCCACTTGGCCGCCGAATTGATCGCCGAATCAGGGCGCATGATTGGCTTAGATATTGTCGAAGTCAACCCAATTCTTGATGATCGCAATTGCACAGCGACGGTTGCGGTGGAAATAGCGCTCTCCGCGCTTGGTAAACGGGTTTGGCACAAACAGCATCCACGCACTGCCCTCTAAAATTAACGCAACAGGCGGGGCAAATGCCCCGCCTGCTGATCTCCAAAGGATTTAAGCGTTATTCCGCCCGAATCGCAAAGGGCAGCCAAATTTTCCATTCGGTTTGTGGTGGCGCTTGCACCACCACGGTTGTTGTAGCTGTTTGCGAATTAGTACCATTGCTGGCAGTTAACTCAACCGTATAATTACCAACGTTTGGATAGGTATGACTCATCGTGGTGTTGGTTGAAGTTACCACAGCTGTACCATCACCAAAATCCCACGCATAGGTCACGTTTGTACCAGCCCGAATTGCTGCATCAAAATTGGTCGCCTCGCCAGCAACGGTTGGGCCATCGTTGGTTGCTTCCAAGCCAGCAATCGCTTGATCAGGGGTACTAGTTGGTTCGCGCACCAAAATCAAGCCGCGTGAAATATCGCTGATCATCAAGGTGCCGCTTGGCAAGTAGGGATAAACCCCCCAAGCTCCATCAAAACTGGCCGAATTGCTACCAGGATAGGTATCAAAGAAAGCGGCTTCTTGGATGTTATTTGGATTGGTTATGTCAAGAATCGTCAAACCACGCAAATAGTTCGACATATAATATTTGTTGCCAATCGTGTAGCCGTTATGGTCAATTGCCCGAGTTGGGCCATCCCACGTCGCGCTGATGGTTGGATTATCCAGATCATGAATATCCATCGTGCGCACACGAGTGTTGTGGCCAAAATTTTGTTCATCCAATTCATCTTGGATAAAGACGTACATTTTATCGTCGCTATACCAGCCTGAGTGGGTGTAGCCACTGCCCGAATAAGGCCGTGAACTAATATGGAATGGGGCAGCCGAATCGGTAATATCCCAAATTTCGACCGACGATTCGCTGAAATCAAACATTATTTCGCACGAGGCTTGGTGACCAGGCGCACATGCCGAAGTCCGCGAATCGGTAATGATCATGCTGGTATCGTCGTGGGTGTAGCTAATATTGGTATCCGGCACGCCACTATCAATAATCTGCGGAGTCAACGGATTGCTGATATCAAAGGCGCGGAACACACCTGAACTCAAGCGACTGCCGTTTTTGCCGACCCCGTTCATATACAACGCCGCAGTTTTACCAGGCAACGCTACGTTGGTGCTGAAATCAACATTCTTAATATAGACAGTGTGCGATGAGCCAAAATCGGCGGTATAGGTTGCCGCCAAACTAACCGAAGGCGTTGGATCACTCAAGTGATTGAGATCAACGATCTGCAACCCTTGGGTACGATTTTCGGTTGAAAGATAGGCATAGGCGTTCCAGCGATTTTGGGCTTGGTTGAAATATTGATAGACCTTAACTTCGCGCCATTGCGAATTATTACCTGGCACCGTGCCAATCACCACCGGATTGGTGGGATCAGTCACATCAACTACGCCAGTGCCATTGTTAACCCCAATAATCGCATATTCGCGATCGGTATTGAGATCGACGTGGCCCCACAAGTTGCTGCCATCGGTGGCTCCACTACCATTTACCCGAAAACTTGAGAGCGGCACGCTGCCCAAGAAGTCGATGCCGTTGCACTCAAAGATGCCAGCCATACCATTGGTACAAGGCTGAGCAGCACTTGGCGTTTCCAATTCAGTTGGAATTTGCATCCGCTCAAGTTCTGGGGTATTGCGACCATCGCGATCTTCGACCCGCGCAAAGCCAATTGCCGCCAAGCGTTCGCGGTAGCGGCTAGGAATCCCAGCGATATAGGTTGGATTGGCCTTGGTATCCTGCTGCATGAAATTATCACGAGCGCTAAAACCACCGTGCACCGGAATCTGGCGGCTCAGCAATAAGCCAACCGCCTGAGCATCGTAGCTATAATCGCCAGCAGCAACCCGAATTTCATCACCCTTGCCAGTCCCGCGGCTAATCGCATAATCGATCGTCGCACAGGGCTGCCAAATCTTCGAACAATCACCCTCATCTTTGCCAAATGGTGCAACATAAATCTTATGATCATGATTGCTATGGGCCGAAATCGAAGCAATTGGCGCTAACACAAACGCCGCCAACACCGCAAAACCGACCGCTAACGAACGCGACCAACGTCCATTGTGTGTGTGCATGCCAGAACCTCACTGTAGGACCATCGGAAAAAACAGGGGCCGCCTTTGGAGATGCCCTATTATACGCGATTCTTAATATGTGTATAATGTTAAACAGCTGATATTGCTAAAATTCTTTAATTTCTATGTGATTTAGTGAGCAGACTCATGGCTGATCGTGAACAAATTCGCCTGACTGAGCTAGCTTCTTGTGCTGGCTGAGCCGCTAAAATGGGGGCAGGTGCTCTCAGCAATTTAATTAGTAGCTTGCGTTTACCCAGCAGCCCGCAGCTTTTAGTTGGCCTTGATGTCAGCGATGATGCGGCGGTCTATCAACTCAACCAACAGCAAGCGCTCGTCCAAACGGTGGATTTCTTTCCGCCGATTGTTGATGATCCCTATAGTTTTGGGGCGATTGCTGCCGCCAACGCGCTAAGCGATGTTTATGCCATGGGCGGCAAGCCAATTTTAGCCTTGGCAATTGCTGGATTCCCACGCGATTTAGACCCAGCGATCATTCAGGCTATTATGCAGGGCGGCGCAGATAAAGTGGCCGAAGCCGGAGCTGTGCTAGCTGGCGGCCATACGATCATCGATAATGAGCCAAAATATGGTTTATGCGTGACTGGTTTAATCGATCCAGCCCTAATCACCCGTAAAGCTCAAGCTCAACCAGGCGATCAACTCTACCTTACCAAAGCGCTGGGCACAGGCGTAATTAGCACTGCCAGCAAGCGCCAAATTGCTGATCCAGCCGATTTAGCAGCAGCAATTGAGAGCATGCTCAAACTCAATCGCCATGCAGCTGAGCATATCGCAATGCTGGGCACAATTCGTAGTGCCACCGATATCACTGGGTTTGGTTTGTTGGGCCATGGCTTGGAGCTAGCTCGCAATAGTGGGGTTGGGCTACAGATTAATAGTCGAGCCTTGCCATTGTTGTCAGGAGCTTATCGGTATGCCAAAGCCGGAATTATGCCTGGTGGCTTGCATACCAATCGTGCTTATGTTGAGCAACAAATGCAAGTTAATTATGCCAAAACAGTTGATCCAGTCCATCAAGCTTTGTTGTACGATCCTCAAACTTCAGGCGGCTTGTTAATTGCGGTAGCGGCGGAGCATGCCAAAGCACTTGAACAACAATTTGCTCAAGCTGGCGACCCACTTTGGTCAATTGGTACAGTCATTGAACTGCAAGCGCTTGAAATTGTTTAAAACTAAGGATCAGCTGTCGGGAACTAAATCAGCATACATTTGGGTTGGGGTTTAACGCAAAGGCGCAGCGAAACAATGGCTATCGACTATCGGCTATCAGAACAGTCATGGGTATTCCAAATACTGCTTAAATCCAATAGCCAATAGCCATAAACCCTAATCCCTAGCCCCTGCTCCCCGACCTCGAATTACTACTGCAACTTCAAATTCATCTGTTCTTGCGACTCAGTTGCCCGCCAGCAAGCCACAAAATGGCCGCCACCATAATCTTGGAAGGGTGGATCTTCGGCTTTGCATTTGTCAATCACAATCGGGCAGCGCGTATGGAAGTGACAGCCAGTCGGCGGATTAAGCGGGCTGGGCACATCGCCTTGCAAAATAATTCGCTGGCGTTGCTTTTCGACCTCAGGATCAGGAATCGGCACAGCTGAGAGCAAAGCTTGGGTATAGGGGTGCATCGGGTTGGCATACAACTCTTTTGAGGGAGCCAACTCAACCATTTTGCCCAAATACATCACCGCCACCCGATCGCTGATATGCTTGACCACGCTCAGATTATGGGCGATAAACAGATAGGTCAAGCCAAATTGGCCTTGCAAATCTTGCAGCAAATTAATAATTTGGGCTTGAATCGACACGTCGAGCGCTGAAACTGGCTCATCGCAGACGATAAAATCCGGCTCGACCGCCAAAGCACGGGCAATCCCAATCCGTTGGCGTTGACCGCCCGAAAATTCATGCGGGTAGCGGTTGATAAAATAAGGATTGAGACCCACGACGCGCAACAATTCCTCAACCCGCGTGCGCACCTCTTTACCAGTGCGCAGGCCATGCACCCGAATCGGCTCACCCACAATATCGCCAACGGTCATGCGCGGGTTGAGCGAAGCATAGGGGTCTTGGAAAATAATCTGGACTTTACGGCGCATTTGGCGCATGGCCTCGCCTTTGAGTTTGGTCAAGTCCGTGCCATCAAAGCTTACCGTGCCAGCGGTTGGGCGATGCAACTGCAAAATTGCCCGCCCAGTTGTCGATTTGCCACAGCCTGATTCACCGACCAAGCCCAGCGTCTCGCCGCGTTTGACTGAAAAGCTCAAGCCATCAACTGCCTTAACTGCCCCGATCGTGCGGCGTAATAAACCGTTGGATTTGACCGGGAAGTGCATTTTTAAGCCGTTGATATCGAGCAGAGTATCATTTTGTACTGCCATTTGGCCTTCCTCTGGTTCTACGATGCCTGTTCGTGGGCTAAAACATCTTCAAGCGCAGCATCCAAGGCGGCTTGTTCTTCGGCAATCTTCTTGGCGGCCATCGCTTGGCGCTGTTCCCGATCTATCTCGAATAAACAGGCAGCGGTATGCTCAGGCGCAACTTGGCGCAAACTCGGCGTTTCGCTCCAACATTGCTCTTGCACAAAATCGCAGCGCGGTGCAAATGGGCAGCGCTCGGTTTTCTCCAGCAAATCCGGTGGTAGCCCTGGGATTGGCGTAAGGCGCGTTTGGATTCCATCAAGCCGGGGAATCGAATCGAGCAAACCGATGGTGTAAGGCATACGGGGATTATGGAACAGCTCGTTGGTTGAGGCCTGTTCGACCACCCGTCCAGCATACATCACAATCACCCGATCGGTCATGCCCGCCACAACGCCAAGGTCGTGGGTGATAAAAATAATCGCCGTGCCTGTCTCGTTCTTCAGACGGTTAAGCAATTCGAGAATTTGCGCTTGAATAGTTACATCGAGTGCTGTCGTTGGCTCGTCGGCGATCAATAGCTCAGGGTTACAAGCCAAACCCATAGCGATCATCACCCGTTGGCGCATCCCGCCAGAAAATTGATGGGGAAAATCATCAAGCCGTTTGTCAGGAGCTGGAATCCCAACCATTGAGAGCAAGTCAATGGCTCGGTTTCGCGCCTGTTTGGGAGTCATCCCCATGTGCAATTGCAGCGATTCAGTCATCTGCCGACCAATCCGTAGCACCGGATTGAGCGAAGTCATGGGGTCTTGGAAGATCATCGAAATCCGATTGCCACGGATTTTACGCATCTCCGACTCGCTAAAATCGACAAGATTATCACCATCAAATAAAATCTGGCCACCAGCAATTTTGCCTGGGGGCGAGGGAATCAAGCGCATAATCGAAAGTGATGTCACGCTTTTGCCTGAGCCAGATTCGCCGACGATGCCTAAGGTTTCGCCGCGATTGACCGAGAATGAAACATTATTGACAGCATTGACCACGCCATCAGCAGTTTTAAATTGAACTTGTAGGTTTTTGACCTCAAGCAAGGGTGCTTCAGCCATATATGCTCCTCATGATATCGAGCAATTTGCCTTGATCTATTGGCGGGGATCAAGCGCATCACGTAAACCATCGCCCAAAGCCACAAAAGCAATCGTAATTGAAGCAATTGCAATCGCCGACGCGATCAGAATCCATGGTTGCGAATCAATCGCCGACTTACCTTCCAAAATCATCTGGCCCCAGCTGGTAGGGAACGGATTATTGGGGTTGGTATCAGGCTGGATGCCAATCCCCAAAAAGCTCAGGGTTGCTTCGGTGACAATCGCGCTTGGCACAATAAACGCACCTGCCACAATAATTGGGGCGAGCGTGTTGGGCAAAATATGGCGAAATAAAATTGAGCCACGCCGAACCCCAATCGCCTCTGCTGCTTCAACAAACTCTTTTTCTTTTAAAGAAAGCACTTGGCCACGCACCAAACGCGCAACGCTAGCCCAGTTGACCGCTGAGAATGATAAGAAAATCAACAATAAACCATTGAAGGTCTTGCCAAAGGCGGTTTGACTGAAGGCCGTTTGCACAATAATAAAGAACAAGATATCGGGCAGCGAAAAGACAATATCAGTAAACCGCATGAGCAAACTATCGAGTTTGCCACCGGCAAAACCTGAAACCAAGCCAATCGTGATCCCGATCGTCAGGGTAAAGATCATGGGAATGAAGCCCACAACCATCGAAACCCGCGTTCCATAGATTAAGCGACTGAGCACATCGCCGCCAGCAGAATCTGTTCCTAAGGGAAATTTCCAAACCCCACTGCGTTTAGGGTTTTTCTCATCAACAATCCAAGCAGCTTGCCGATAGGTGCCTCGTTCGCGTAATTCGGTTGAGGTTGGGCGGCTAGGCGAGTGCGGGGCAATGACTGGTGCGAAAATTGCTACCAACGCCAGCAAAAACAAATAGACAATACTTGCCATTGCTAAACGATTGCGCCGCAGACGTAACCAAGCATCGCTCCAAAGACTCCGAACAGGCCGCGTAAATTCTTGAGCCTGGGCAGGGCTTTTGCCTGCCACATTCGATGCGGTTGCCATACGTTCGGGTCTCCTAGCTGTTACGAATCCGCGGATCAATCAAGCCATACGAAAGATCGACCATAATATTGCCTAAAGCCACCAGCAATGAGAAAAACAGGGTTGAACCCATAATCATCGAGTAATCGCGGCTGCCAATTGCTCCAATAAATTCACTGCCAATGCCCGGCACACGGAAAACTGATTCGATAATAAATGAGCCAGTTACCAAGCCCGCCACTGCTGGACCGAGAATCGTAATTACTGGAATCAAGCTATTGCGCAAGATATGGCGCAAAATCACCACACGATCACCGAGACCTTTAGCCCGAGCAGTGCGAATATAATCTTGACGCTTGACCTCAAGCACACTACTGCGGGTCAAACGAGTAATATAAGCCATTGTGCCTAAGCCCAAAATGATTGCTGGTGGAATATACGAGGTACTAAAGCCTTGCCAAACCGAGGGATCTTTGATCGGAGCAACATCAAACACCTTGCTCATAACCAGCAGCAATAGCAAACCAGTTACAAAGGTTGGCACCGAAAAGCCGATGGTTGAGATGATCAGGCTAAAGTAATCGAAGATCGTATTTTGGCGCAAAGCCCCCAAAATGCCGAGGGGAAAGCCCACCAACAGCGCAAAGGCCAACGAAATCATGCCAAGGCGCAACGAAATTGGAAACGTTTCTTTGATTTTATCTTGAACTGTTTCGGTGCCTTTCGAAGCATAGGTGGGGCCTAAATCGCCTTGGACGGCATTGATCAGATAGTTGCCAAATTGGCTATCGAACAAGCCACGCAGCGCCAAAAAGGGGTTACCTTCGGTACTCAAGCGATTACTAAATTCTGCCGAATTGAGCCAAGCGGGTTTATCTAAACCAAATTTGCGATTCAGCAGGGCAATCGTTGACGGGGCAACTTCCTTTTCTTGATCAAATGGCCCACCTTTGGCCTGTTTCATCATAAAAAAAGTAATGAGTGCCACGAGAAACAACACCGGAATCATCGCCAAGACGCGACGAATTATAAAGCCAATCATGCCATGCCTCCATTGGCGCGAGAGCGTGCCGGGGTGTTGCCTCGCGAGCCTTGATTGCAATTTAACAGGGTGCTTGCAAAGAATTAATGAGTGGGAGCTAGAGTTGATGGGGAGCAGCACAGGCCGCGCTGCTCCCCAGAAGGCTAATCAATTACTTGATTTCGATACTGTATGATGTCCATTGGCCAGGGAATTGGTCGTCAGCGGCGGTTTGTGAGAAGCCGCTCACTCGTGGGTTAATCACGTATTTGTTGACCCGGTTGTACATCATAGCGGTTGGCAAATCACCAACGATCAACTTTTGGGCAGCGCCATAGGCTTCCAAGCGGGTTGCTTCGTCGGTGCTGGTGTCGGCCTTGGTCAAGAATTCGTCAACCACAGGGTTGCCGTAACCTTGGCGTTGGGCAAAGGTTGCTTTGCTGCTCCAGAACACGCTCAACCAGTTTTGAGCATCTGGATAGTCTTGAATCCAGCCACCCAATGAAATTTGAGGATAGGTTGCGTTATCTTTCTTGGCAGCGCTCAAATCTTTGCTTGGCAATGGTTGCAACTTAACTTCAACACCCAAGACTTCGCGGAAGGTGTTGGCCAAGAACTCGTGGCGAGCTTGGTTAGCGGTATCGTTGCTGCTGTAAGCAAAGGTGATTTCTGGCAACTTATCGGCTGAGCCATAGGTTGATTCAGCCAAAGCAGCTTTAGCCTTTTCAGGATCGAAAGCAAAGCGATCTTCGGTTGCATCATAACCAGGAATCCCTTGAGGAATCCAAGTCAGGGTTGGCAAACAGTCGCCGTTGCGGATCACTTCGCAGAAGGTTTCGCGATCGATCGCATAGGCAAATGCTTCACGAACCTTTGGATCATTGAATGGTTCGGTTGTGGTATTGAATTGCAAGCCAGTGGTGTTCGCCCCTGGATATGAAATATACAATGGCCCAAGATCAGCATCGCTTTGAACGGCTGGAATTTGGCTTGGGTCTGGTTGGAAGATATCCAGTTGACCTTGGCGATAAGCTTCCAATGCAACTGATGAATCGTCGATGTAGATCATGCTAATGCCATCAAGTTTGGCTTTGTTCCAGTAATTTTCGTTACGCACAAAGTCAATTTGTTGGTCTTCAGCAATCCGGCTGAATTGGAATGGGCCGTTACCAACTTGCAAGCTGGCATCTTTCCACCAATTTTCGCCACCTTTTTCGATCAACTCGGCTTTAGCTGGATACATCACCCACAAACCAGCGATGGTTGGCAAGTAAGGAGCAGCTTGGACGGTTGAGATGACGATGGTTTTATCGTCGGGAGTGCTCACGCCCAAAGCAGCCTTGGCTGCATCGTATTGAGCAGTATCGGTTACAACTGCGCTCGCGAAATCGGCACAACCAGTGATATCAAACAAAATTGATTGATATTCGCCAGCGGTTACTGGGTCACAGGTGCGTTCGATGGCATAGGCAAAGTTCTTTGAGGTCAGAGCTGAACCGTCGCTGTACTTGAGGTCAGGGCGCAAGGTGAAGGTAAACACGGTACCTTCAGCGTTTGATTCCCATTTTTCAGCAGCACCAGGCACGGTTTCCAGTTTGTCATTGAGGCGAGTTAGGCCTTCGTAGTTTTGCGACAGCAACACGATTTCGGCGCTGTACGAACTTTTCTGTGGATCAAAGACATCTGGATAAGCAACTTGGTGAACCCGTAAGACATTTCCCTCGGTAGCGGCTGGCTCAGCGGTCGCTTCGGTCGTTGTTGCAGTAGCTTCAGCAACAGGAGCGGTCGTTGCGGTAGCTTCAGCACCAGTAGCAGGCGCAGTCGTTGCGGTAGCAGCGGCAGGTGCAGTCGTTGGAGTTGCATCCCCAGCGCCACAAGCGGCCAAGGTTGGTACTGTCAATACCAATAAGGCCAATAAGCGGGTCAAACGACGTTTGAGCATGAAGGCTATCTCCTTAATTCACAGAGTCCGAAAACCAACACGACGTGAGAACTTGCAGTGTCACCCATCACCCCCTTTCAAACGCTTGGTTGATTGAGCAAGGCCTAGGCTGGCATAATGCTCCATGATGCGCGTGATGAATTCATCACATAAAATAGCAAATAAAAACTTGAGCATGGCTGGCCACCAGGGCCGCCACCACGCAGGCGTGGCTCATAACTGGGGGCAGATTTCATGCGTTGAGGTAAGCTCACTTTTGGTGCTGAATGTGTTAGTTCTTGCTTCAATGCATCACGAAACAGCATGTCCACGGTAGTATCTTCAAGATCGTTGTGAACTGGCATAAGCAGCTTCCTACCCTAATAGAGCAAAGAGTCGGTTAACCCTACCAAGGTTGTGCTTGGTAGTTGGGCAAGTTGACGATGCAACAAGGCCTCGATTGCGGCGCTATGCTGCGGTTGCCCCCAAAGCCTTAACAACAATTGGCGTGCCATGACAAACGAATAGGCGAACTGGGCGTTGTTAAGTACATCATATGGAATAAAAAGTCCGTGCCCCTCTATGGTAAAGCTATTTGCCACAGCCCGCAACATGGTACTACGCCAAGTCTGGGTGTAGGTCAAACTACTTTGCCACAAAATTGCCATCAACTCGCTAGGCGGTTGCAAAATATCGTCGAGATGCGGGCCGAGCAAGGCGTGTAAACGCTCAGTGGCAGCCTCATCACTGCGATACTGTTGCTCAAGCAACAAGCGTTGCATGCCAACCGGAGCCATGCGTTGTTGACGTTTAACTGTGCGAATATTGCTTTGCAACCATTGCGGCTGCATATAGACACAGTTAATTTGGGCTAAAAGGGCACTTTGATCGCTATCAACCGGATGTTCAGCATCAAGTGTTCCGGTGATAATCACGTTACTGGGCAAGGCTGGCCATTTATCAGGTGGATAACCACGCATCACCAAGCGCGTAATTCCATCGGCATCACGGCTAACATTGGCGAAGTAGGTATACACATCATGGGGTCGCAAATTATCGAGACATAAGAAGAACAAACGACCAGCATTGGCCGGAGCAGCGGCGTTCTCTAAGGTCTCGACAAATTTCATCCAACCAAAACGATCTTGGATTTCGGGTGCTTGCAGGCTGCTCCCTAAGTTCACATAGGTATATTGATCTTCAAAGGGATGCACCAAAGCCTGAGCAAACAGCCGTGCCAATTCAGTTTTACCCTGCCCAGTCGGCCCAAACAACAAGACAAATGGGCTGGTTTTGAGCGCAATTACATAATCAATCACTAACAGAGGCGGGATGGCATAACCAGCGGCGTGGCAATAGGTCAACACCTGAGCAATCAACCGATATTCATCGGCGATCAGATGATGAAAGCCAGTGCCACGCTGCAAACTGGTTGGTGGGGACATCCGGTTCCCTGCTTGATCATGCATTACTGAATCGTGCTACCAAATGTAATAACTGATGAATCACCGACGTTAAGGTGTTGGAATTCGCCTTTGATATGCGCTCCTTCACCGATAAGTGAGCCTTCCAAGGTTGATGATTGAATGCTGGCTCCTTGATTGATAATCGAATCGCGCACAATCGAATCGACAATCACGCTATGGTCAGCAACTGAGACGTATGGCCCAATAATTGAGTTGCGAATCTCAACATTCTCGCCAATAAAGACTGGTGGAACGATGATCGCGCCATCACGTTGTTCGACGTTGCCAGTTTCGTGTTGCAATAAATAGCGATTGGTGCGTAACAAGGCGGGGGCTGTGCCACAATCTTCCCACATGGTTGCAGTTTCGGCACTAAATCGCGTGCCATTGCTAATCATGAGTTGGAGTGCATCGGCCAAATAAAACTCGCCTTTGGTTTGAATATTCTGCTCGATCAGCACATCGATCGCTGCGAACAATTCTTTGACTTCACGCACATAGTATGCGCCGATCAAGGCCAAATTGGAAACTGGCGTACTTGGTTTTTCCACCAGTTTTGTAATAATCCCATCTTCGAGCAATGCCACCCCGAAGCGCGAGGGATCTTCAACTTCGCTTACATAGATCACGCCGTCGGCATCAGTTTGGTTCAAAACATTCAGGTTTGCTTCAAAAATCGTATCGACGAATAAAATCAAGGTTGGGCCAGAGACCATCTCGCGGGCCAAAGCAATTGCATGGGCTTGGCCTTTTAGCTCAGTTTGTTCAACAAAATGGCTCTTGAAGTTATAGTTCTTACGAACATATTCCTCAATTTGTGTACCCAAATACCCGGTAATAAACACCACGTCGTCGAGTGGTAGCACCTTGAGCTTATCAAGCAGGTGGCCAATTACGGCTTTGCCTGCAACCGGAACCAACGGCTTTGGACGGGTATGGGTATGTGGACGTAGGCGGGTTCCAAGACCGGCGGTAGGAATAATTACATTCATACTGCATTTTACGGCGGTGTGATCACGTTAAACGCGCCACCAAACCGTACTCCCTTTCATTGATTTGCAGAATTTAGCTCTTGTTTTGGAATGCATGCACGCAGTTTTTTCAGCGTGGATTGCAAACCCACGGTACACTGAGGACGCATTGAGTATATCAGGCAGCCTGATGATTGGCAAATATCCCAATCGACCCTAGTCTAGCATACAAGCTATATGTTAAGCCGAGCCTAAGGCCAATTTCACCCTATGGAGTGAGATCGTATCCGCCCCAACTAGCCCATTGCTTAAACGACGGCTACGGACCAAGGAACCATGGCGCTTATGCCCGAACTTGCATATACTTTAACTAATTAAAGCTGAATCGATTATTAATCACAACCACCAGCCCAACTAAACTTACAATCGACCAAGAGTCCTACCTGTAAATTGGCTAGTAAGGTTGTATCGCTATAGTACGTTTGGATACGAGTAACGAGAAGGCCCAAATTTAGGAGATACCCATATGCCAACCATCTTAGTTGTTGATGATATGCCTGACAACCGTCAGCTTTTAGGAATAATGCTCCAACGGTCTGGTTATACAACCGAGATGGCTCGTGATGGGGTTGAAGCTCTGGAAGCCATTCAAAAAAGCCGACCAGACCTTATATTGCTTGATTTGAACTTGCCACGCATGGATGGCTGGGCAGTCTGTCGCACCGTTAAATCCGACCCTCGCTTGGCGCATATTCCGATTGTGGCATTAACTGCTAGTTGCAGCCCTGGCGAAGTCAAGCAATTGATGACCCCTGATTGGACCGATTATGTGAGCAAGCCTTTCGACGTTATGTCACTAATGGAGAAGGTTAAGCTCTGGCTGACTGGTTCCAATCAATCCAAGCCATGGTATGGTTAAGCTTTCATCCATATAATCAAACTTAAATAAATAGCGCTAGTTGAATTGCTTCAACTAGCGCTTTATCGTATCTTTGGTTGATTGTAGGTTTAGGTCGAGGGGGCTTCGATAAACTGCAACATAGCATTCCAGAGATCGCGCAAATTGATCGGCTTGGAAACATAGCCATCACAGCCGGCCGCAATCGCCTTTTCAGCATCGCCCTTGAGCGCGTTGGCCGTCACCGCCACAATCGGAATTGTGGCCGTTTGTGGAGCATCACGCAGACGACGCGCTACCTCATAGCCATCAATATCGGGCAAGTTAATATCCAACAAGATAATTTGCGGATTATGCGCCAAAGCCAGCTCGATGCCAGTTGAGCCGTTGATTGCCTTGAGCATTTGACAACCACGGGCAATCAACAGGCGCTCCACCAACAGCATATTATCAGGGTTATCTTCGATATATAAGACAACGGTTGTACTCATTGGTCCTCACTATCACGCTCTTTGTGTTCAATGACACTCACAACCTGTTCGACAAAGGCAACTGGTGAAAGTGAGCCTTTTTGATACACAGCACGGGTATGGGTGGCTAAATGATGGCGCTCATCAGGCGTAATATCCTTGGCGCTCACCACAATAATCGGAATATCACGGGTTTTGGGGTGTTGGCGTAAGGTACTCATCACCTGAAACCCATCCATATTTGGCATCATTAAATCCATCACAATAGCATCAGGCAGCCGTTGAATTGCTTGTTGCACACCATCGGCACCATCGGTTGCCCGATAAACGCGGTAGGCTTTGCGTCGCTCTAAAATACGCTGCACCAATTGAGCATCATCAGGATTATCGTCGATCAACAACACCGTTGTCGCTTTTTCATTCAATTGTTCCAGCGCCACCTGAAGCCCTTCTTGGGGCGCTGATTGTTGGGTATCGCTGACATGTACATCAATATGCCATTGATCGTTCAGCACATGCTTATCGACTGGGAAGGTGTGCCCAGTACAATTTACCACAATTAATTCTTCAGGGTTAACTTGGCCTTGGGCCACCATTTTTTGCAGGCCCGCAAATGCCACAGCCGTAGCTGGCTCCACCGAAATACCTTCAGTTCGCGCCAATAAGCGCATTGCACTGAAGGCCTCTTCATCGGTGACGGCTTCCATCGTACCGCCCGATGTTTGGATGCGTTGCCAAAGCCGCGTATAGATCTTACCAGGATCGCCTGTTGAAAGAATCGCAATCCGCGTATTTGGTACAACTTTTTCAGCCACCGATTTGCCAGCCTGAAATGCCTGCACCATCGGTGAGCAGCCTTCAGCTTGAATAATCGCGGTTTGAGGTACGCGCTGGGTCAAGCCCATGGCATGCAATTCGGCAAACCCGTGATAAACCCCTAATGGCCCCAAGCCACCACTAACTGCCTGAATATACCAATCGGGCGCTTGCCAGCCAAGTTGCTCGCAAATTTCGTAGCTGATCGTTTTCATGGCTTCCCGCGCCGGAATGCTGTTAGCGCCACGATCGTAGATGATATTGCGGTTTTGGGCAAAATCAGCGGCAATCTGCTTAGTTTGATCATAATTGCCACTAACTTTGATCACCTCAGCCCCAAACAAGGCCGCTTCGCGTAATTTTGCTTCTGGCACCACGCTGGTCATAAAGACCCACAGTTTGATGCCAACTGCGGCACAAGCCGAGGCATAGGCCACCGCCGCATTGCCAGTCGAGGCAATCACGCATTCGCGAATATCATTCGAAACTAAGGCGGCTACGGCCAAAGCTGCTTGGCGATCTTTAAACGAATTGGTTGGGCTATAGCGCTCATCTTTAATATACAAGCGTGGCAAGCCCAACAAACCACCAAAGCGCTGGGCATGCAACAAGGGCGTTCCACCAACATGGGTTGGCGCAGCTGGTGGCGGCACCGGCAAAACGCTACTATAGCGCCATAACGTCTGGCCGCTCAGTTGCTGATTACGCACCAACTCGCAAAAGTTGGCATAATCGTAATGCGTCTCAAGCCAATCATTAGCACATTGGGCACAGCTATTCGAGCTACGAAAGGTGTATGGCTGAATATGGCCACAGTTCTGGCAAACTAAATCTGTCATAACGCCCTTACCACGCGCTTATGCCGCAGCACAATGCGCATAACCATTATTCTACAGACATAGGTTGATTGGCTGGCGCTGCATTAGGATTAACTTCATCTTCGCTGGCGTTGATTGGCAATTCAATGGTAAAGAGTGAGCCTTCACCAGGATTGCCGCTACTAACCATCGAAAGTTTGCCGCCGTGCATTTCGACAAGGTGGCGACTAATTGGCAAGCCTAAGCCCGTACCGCCCGCCTTACGGGTTGTCGAATTATCGACCTGATGGAATTCCATGAAAATCGTATCTTGATTATCCAGCGGAATCCCAATGCCTGTATCTTGGATTTTAATCATACGGGTCGTTGGCGTTGTGTCAATGCCTATTGTCACCGAACCTTGCTCGGTAAATTTCAAGGCATTGCCTACGATATTCAATAATACTTGGCGAATTCGGAAACGGTCGGCGTAGACTGGCAATTTGAGATTTGGCTCAATATCGACCAGCAACTCCAGATGTTTCTGCGTAGCCAATGGTCCGACCGTGCTCGCCACTTCATGCAACACTTCAACCACATCGAAGGTTTCGCGGAACAGCGTGAGTTTGCCCGATTCGATCTTAGCCATATCCAGAATATCGTTGATCAAGTTGAGCAAGTGACGACCATTACGATGAATAATGCTCAAGTCATTATGAATCAGGTCGTTGATTGGCCCGTTGATGCCTTCGAGAATCACCTCGGTAAAGCCAAGGATTGAATTGAGCGGTGTGCGCAACTCGTGCGACATATTCGCCAAGAAGGCTGATTTAAGTTGGTCTAGCTCTTGCAAGCGCTGCATCGTCGCGGTTTGTTCAGCAAACAAGCGAGCATTTTGCAAGGCAATCGCAATTTGGCTTGCCAAGGTGGTTTGAATCTTGCGATCATCGTCAGTAAAGATGTTACTTTGGTCGGATTGAACGTCGAGCACACCGAGCAGCATCGAACCAGCAATCAGCGGAGTCGCCATTTCAGCACGGGTTTCGGGCAAAAGCGGGTGCGGCAAGAAACTTGGGTTCGAACGCACATCATTTTCAATAATCGAGCGCCGTGCCCGCCCAGCTTGGGCCACCAATGATTGCTCACGATCTAATGGAATCGTGCGGCCTTCCTTGACCATGGTGCGACCAATTTCGCCAGCACCGAAGGCTAATTCTAAGAGTTGGCTCTCAGGGTTATACAGGTAGATGTGGGCATGGTAGAGACCGAAACGATGTTTGGTCAGATCAACCACGGTTTGCAGCAGTTCTTCCACATTCAACAAACCTGCCGCCGAGGTACTGACCTGAGCCACCGTTTCTAGTTCGAGTGCCCGATATTCCACTTGGCTCAATAATTGCTCACGCTCACGTTGAGCATTGCGTTGTTCAGTGACATCCTGAATCAGCGAAAGAACGCCAGTCAGTTGTTGTTGATCATCGAACATTGGCACAGCGACCGAATCGACCGAAACCCGTTTGCCATCAAAGCGCATCACATCCACCAACTCGCGTGATGGTTTTTTAGTCGATAACGCTTTGAACAAACCAGTATCGTGGACATCTAATTCCTTCTCAGTACCCTCATACAAGAACTTAGGTCGTGGCAAATCGGATTGGTCTAAGACCGCCGCGCCCATTTGGCCAGATACCCCCAAAATCTCAATCGTCGATCGATTGATCATCTGGCTGACACCCTTGCTATTGACCACATAAACCCCAATCGGCATGTTATCGAGAATCGCCTTGAGCAAGCGTTCTTGCTCGATCGTGGCTTGCAGCAGGCGTTCACGTTCTTGCTCATTGAGTTTACGGTCAGTAATATCTTGCAAGAGTGCAATCCCGCTGATAACTTGGCCTTCGCTGTTGAACACCGGCGCACCGCTGGCCAAGACCGTAAAACGGCGGCCATCGGGATGGGCAATATCAAATTCAGCTTGGGCATGTTCTCCATGGCGAATTGCCCGAAACACTGGAATATCGTTCGGATCAAACGCGGTTTCAGTGCCAGGAATAAAAAGTTGGTAGGTTTCACCAACTGTATCAATTGCATCGGGGTTCACATCGCCAATCGGCTGACCGACGATCAATTGGGCACTTTGATTTTGAAGCTGCATCTCAAAGTCAGCATTGTAAACCACTACACCAACCGGCAGGGCTTCGAGAATCCCTTGTAGCGTCCGACGTTGGCGGTCAGTTTCAACCAAGTTGCGCTCGCGTTCTTGTTCATCGCGCTTGCGGTCGGTAATGTTACGGCCAACGCTCATAATCAATTCGGGACTGCTGGTTTGATCATCCATAATTGGCAGCAATTGGAAGTCGAACCAAGTTTCCTCATTATTGACCATAAACATCGATTCGCGATTGAGGTTTTGGGCAGTGCTGAAAATAATCTCGGCATCAGCCCGTCGCGATTCTACCGTAGCCGGGGTAAGCATTTGCTCATCAAGCAAACCAATCAGTTCAGCGGGCGTGCGATTGAAGATTCCCGCCGCAAATTCATTGATATATTGCAAACGATGTTCGCGGTCGAAAATAAACACCACGTCACGCGAGGACTCAGCCAAGGAACGATAGCGGACTTCGCTATCTCGCAAGGCTTGTTCCTGTTGCTTTTGGACACTAATATCATTGGCAATTCCCAAATAGCCAGTGACATTCCCTTGTTGATCCCGCAAAGCAGTAATTGAAAGCTGGACTGGGAAGCGACGGCCATCTTGAGCAATATACGTCCATTCCTTAACCGAAGGTTGACCTTGTTTGGCCTCATACACAATTGCCTCAAACGGCTCAATTGCATAGCCGAGTTTTGCTCGTAACGCTTCAGTATGTTGCATCACTTCAGCTTGATCATGAAATGCGCCTGCGGGACTCTTGCCAACCATATCGTGCGCACTATAGCCAAGTGCAACCTCAGCACTACGGTTGAAAGAGGTAATCTGGCCATCAACCGTCGTTGAGATAATCATATAGCTGGCACTATCAACCATGGTCTTTTGGAAGCCTAAGGATTCTTGCAAGGCTCGTTGGGCCTCGACCCGTTCGCTTACATCTTGTTGAACCCCGATAAAGTTGATCAACTCACCGTTTTCATCAAATACTGGGTTGATATCGAGTTCATTCCAGAACAAACTGCCATCTTTGCGATAGTTGCGCAAGAGCACCCGTGTAGCGCGTTTTTCACGCACTGCATGGCGTAACTCACGCAAGCCTTGTTGGTCAGTATCATCACCTTGCAAGAAACGACAATTCTTGCCAATTATTTCTTCAGGTGTGTAACCCGTAATTCGTTCGAAGGCTGGGTTAACATACACCACTGGCATATCAAACTGATGTGGATCGACAATCACAATCCCGTCGTTACTAGCGGTGATCGCCCGTTCACGAATTCGCAAGAGTTCTTGGGTGCGGGTAATTTCTTCAAACGATTGAGCATTTTCCAAAGCAACCGCCACTTGGGCGGCAATCGATTGGAGCAAGGTTGCATCATCATTGGTTAGCGAATTAACTTCAGCATTTTGCACGTCCAACACGCCAAGCACTTCATCGCCCAGCATAATTGGCACAGCAATTTCAGCCTTGGTTTCGGGGAGCAAGGGGTTGGCCAACCAGCCAGCTTCACGGCTGACATCGGGCACCAACACCACATCTTTGGTATTGGCAGCGCGGCCAACCAAACCACGGCCTTGCGGAATACGGTGATTCCGCGCAAGCAAGGTGCGGCCAGCCTGCCCCGTACCACCCATCATCACAAACTCATTGGTCTGTTGATCAACCAAATAAATGTGGGCGTGATAGTAGTTGAAGGTATTTTTAAGCTGCTCAACCACTTCCAACACCAATTGATTGGGGTTCAAAATCGTTGAAAGTCGGCGGCTGACCTCGTTGGAGGTTTCCAAAGCGATTGTGCGTTGTTGCAAACCTTGCAGAGTTTCTTGCAACTGATCAGACATACTATTAAAGGTGGTCGTCAATTGACCAATTTCGTCTTGCGAGCTAACTGGGGCACGGGTTGATAAATCGCCTTGGCGGAAACGTTCAACAAATTCAGTCAAACGCTCAATTGGATTCGTCAAAATTCGCGCTGCAAACACAGCGATCATACTAATCCCAACCAACAGCGCCAACACAATCAAGGTTGTATAGCGCTCCGATTGGCGAATTGGCGCTAAGAAGGTCGCTTCGCTTTGATGGTAGAGAATCCGCCATGGCACAGTTTTGGTAGCGGTGTAGGCATAAATATCATTGCCTTCAGGATCGGGATCGCCAGGTTTATCCTGTTCAGGAATCGTACTCGAAATCGAAATCACTTCGCCATTACTTTGTGGATCAAGCACAATTGCTTTGATTGCACCGATTAATTCAGGATATGGCACAAGCAGATTTTCTGCATTAATATTTTGCAAACGCCGTTCATCTTGCAAGCGTTTAATTTCATCAGGCTGCAAAGTATCGGCAATTTTATACAAGAGAGTTAATTCGCTGCCCTGCGCAATTCGCATACCATATTCATCAAGCACAATCCCAAACGAGTTTTGACCAGCGCGGTCATTACTACGGGCTACCAATGATTGAATGATACTGGCGCTATAACGAATCCGCAGCACACCGATAATTTCTTGGCTTTGTGGGTTACGAACGGGCGTACTGAAATAAATTGAAGGCAGGTTATCATTACCGAAGGTTACTGGTGAGATAATGCTCTGGCCTGTGCGAATTGCATCTTGATAATATGAAAGTCCTGAATCGTTTACCCCGACGTTGGTTGGCACGGTATCGACCAAGACCACGCCACGATTATTCAACAATGCAACCGAGAGTGTATCGTTATTTTCGGTGGTAACTGCACGGAACAAATTACGCGTATCGCGATCTTGATCAGGAACCAAGGTATTTTGTTCGGCAGCCAACAAATATTCGCTTAATTCAGGAATCCGCGAGAGTGCACTGACCCGGTTAATATTCCGATTAACAAAATCATCAATTTCGTTGGCAATATTAGTAGCATTCACCAAAATCAAGCTATTGGCCTGATTTGTGAGCGAATCACGGGTTGAGCGCAAGGTAATAAATGAAATAATCGCAATTGGTAGGGTTGTTACCAAGACAAACGAGATCAGAATTTTGTTACGAATCGAGAGTGTGCCAAATTCGCGAAACACAAAGAAAAGCAAGATGGCAATTGCCGCAATGCTCATCAAAGGCATGTAGATTTCTTGGCTGCCCGAAACCCGCACCTCTTGAATATTCAAAAAGGTTTTGAGCAAGGTGGCAATCACGCCAAGGCTAATCGTGCCCAAGATAACCGGAAAGATATGGCGTTCAGGCAGGGTTTGGATCGAGATCACCAGCACAAAGAACACATTCAGAATTGAGAGCATGAAGCCAAACTCAGCAATAAAGAGTTGGCTCGGAAAAGTGGCAACAGCAATTGAGACAATTAAACTGTATGCGCCAGCAATCAACCAGCCTTTTTTGGCAGACACTGTGGCACACAAACCACCAATTGCGGCCACAACAATGCTGATGATGCTCATGTAGTTTTGCCACGATGGCAGGCGCAAGGCTTCTAGGCCATAGGGTACGGCCATGATTACACCAATAATCATGGTAAAAATCCCAAAGCGTAAAATACGCTTGAGCCGAATGCTATTCAATGCGGTATCAGTCAGTCCACTAGCCATAACCCTACCTCGTATACTGTGCCAAAAGTTACTTTTGTGCTGTGTTGATTCAGGCCAACGTACCAGCGTTGTTCAAGGTTAACCACCATTAGAACAACTGCGCTTTGTGATTATACCTATTTCCACCCCAAACTGACTGCTATTGTGATTTGTCCTTAGTCCCGTTTATGATGCGGATTGGGGGGGATTTTTATTGACCCGTTCGTTGGCTACAAGGTTTAAGAGCATTTCGATGCGCTGGAAGGCTTCAATATAGCCATGCTGTTCGTAGGCTACCAAGTGAGGGTCATCGCAGCGAATATTCTCGGCTTGGGTATCCAAGCGGCTATGGCGTTGATGGACATGGGCCAGCAGCGCTGAGCCAACCGCATTCGGATCACCAGCCTCGGTATGCAAACGAATATGCGAAAGCACCAAGGGTTGGCGACGAAAAATGCACCAACCACGGCCACCATCAGCCAAATTGATCCGACATCCTTCGACCATGGCCATGTGATCATATGAATCGGCTTGGTTGGTCCACGGTACACCTTGTGGTTGTTGGCGTACCAGCCGTTGCAATTGCGACCAATCGAGCCATTCGATCGAGCCAACTGCTGGCTGTTTGACTGGGCCTGGCGGTCGCCGCATCACCAAAAGCTGGTTGGTTTCCTCAAAGCCCAGTGCCAAAAACAGTTTATGCGCGGGAGTATTGTTCAAAATAACTTCAAGCTGGACATATTTGAGCCAATGTTGACGGGCGGCTTCAACCATGGCAATCATTAAAGCGCGACCAATCCCACCTTTACGTCGATTGGGCAACACTCCCAAACGGGTGACCCAAGCATGGTCGCGGCGCACGCCCAGCATCGCTAGGCCTAAAATGTCGCCATCGGCCTTGGCGACAAACGAAGCATCCAAATTAACATCATATAACCGAATATATTCAGCGAGCCGTTGGCTATTCATTGGCATTGGCACAATATAATCGATCCGAGTTTGGTTATAAATTGCGACCAATTCATCAATGGTAAAGCTGGCTGCTGGCGTAAGCTCTATGGCCGAACCATCGTGAAAACCATCTGTAGTCATATACATCCTTGATATATGGTGCTAAGCCTTTTAGGAAAGGTAACTGGCAATCGCTTGGGCAAAATCGATCACTGACAATGGTTTGCGAATAAAGCCATTACACCCATAGGCACGAACCATTTGGCGGGCGGTTTCTTCGGGCCAAGCGGTAAAAACCACAATCGGGATGTTTTGAGTCTCGGGAGTACCACGTAACACGCCGGCCACAGTTTGGCCATCAGCATCAGGCAACCCCAAATCAAGCAAAATCAGGTCGGGATGTTGTTCTAGAGCCATATCCAGCCCACTGGCAGCATCAGCCGCCTCAAGCACCGAATAGCCATAGGCGTTCAGTACGCGACGGGCCAAGGCTGCATTATCGGGAATATCTTCAATCACTAAAATCGTCGGCATATATACCTCTATTCTTGATCATACCGTCGTCTATTGTAACGGCTTTGGTAGATCGTGCCTAGACCTTTTGCTGACGAGATCTTAACAATTTGACCCAAATTGGCGTTATAGTTCGATCTTGATTGGTGCGATAAGGTCATTGTAGCATAGCCCTTAGGCTTTTTCAGTAGCCAATTCTTGCATAATCGCAGGCAGTACTTGTTCAAACGGGGTTGTTGGGCGTTGGCTCAGAATCAGCCATTGGGTCTCGCCTAAAATTTGAATCAGCTTGGGTTTGAGTTTATCAATTGCTGCATGAATTTCGCTATCGATCGCTTCGTGATGCAGCACAATCTGAATCAAGTTAGCACTGGCCTCGGCTTGATTGGTCGCTAAACGCCATTCAGCCAAGGCCACCAAACTATGCAGACAGACTAAAGTCATGTGTTTGGCATAGCCCAAGCTCAATGCTTGCTGCAAATAGGAGCGTGCTTCATCCCAAGCTTGTTCAACAATCGCCAAACCACCTAAATTGAGCTGATTGACGGCGATGCCAAAATCGTGACCTTGCTCGATCGAAATTGCTAAACCATCACGATAAGCTTCGCGGGCAACCTGATAATCGCCCCGTGCAAACGCCACCACGCCGACATTACTAACCCCACTAATAATTCCGCTGGGATAATTGGCCTTGCGTGCTCGCGCGACGCTGGCTAGAAAATGTTGTTGGGCAGTGTAAAGGTCGCCTTGGACATAGGCAATATTGCCAAATTGGCGCAGCACATCGGCCTCGCCAATCCCATCGCCAATTTGTTGCGCGGTTACCAATGCTGCATCCAAATTGGTCAAGGCCATGCTGTGGTCACCCAACCGCCAGCGGGCTTGACTCAGATTAAATTGCATGCGCACAATTTGTTGCTGCGAGGCAAAATCATCATCAATTGCCAACAAATGCAAGGCTCGCTCGAAAAACGGAATCGCCTCGCGATAGCTACAGCGCACAAGGGTTTGTTCGCCTGCTCGCCGTAAGGCATCGATCGCAGGTTGACGGCTTTCTGGCTCATCAGGATCGATCGCATGGCTCCAGTGATGGGCCAAAAGGCTGCTGCCTGCCTCAACCAAATGGGGATGTTCGCGGGTGTACCATTCAGCAATCGCTCGATGCAAGGCTCGTCGTTGACCAAACAACAACAATGAATAAGCCACATCGTGGATAATTGCTTGGCTAAATTGATAGCCCTCGGCAGCCTCGTGAATAAAACCTTGTTGCAGCAATAAGTCAAGGTGAGCTGGAATATGCTCACGCTCGTGGGCCACTGGATAAATCGCATCAAGCACTGCCAAACTAAAATCATGGCCGATCACACTAGCAATTTTGAGGGTTAATTGGGGTTGCGGCGGCAGTTGATCGATGCGGCTGACCAGCACACCCTGAATTGTGCTTGGGAGATTGAGTTTTTCTAACTGGCTAAATTGATCAAGCTTGCAAACCCCATTGTTGACTCGAATCATCCCTGCATTGCGCAAGGCTTGGGCTAGCTCGATGCTCCACAACGGATGGCCTGCCGCACGCTGATTGATAAATAAAGCCACACTTGGAGGAATCGCCTGCACACCCAATGATTGAGCAACCACCGCGATACAAGCCACAGGATCAAGCGCTTGCAGATGGATGGTTTGTTGTGGTTCGAGACATGCCACAGCAGACGGCGCAGTTGTAATCAGAATAATGTCGTCATGCTGCTGCAACAATAATTCCAGCGTCGCCAAGGCTAATGAATCGAACCATTGCAAATTATCAATGCATAAGACTAACGGGCGTTGAGCATGCAGTTGATAGAGGGCATGCCCAATTAACTCATGGATGATTTGCACCTGTTGGGCATGATCGGTGGTGTTAGCTTCGGCGCGACCTGGCAGCTCTAAAACATCGTGGAGCAAGTGCACCGATTTAGCGAGCTGGTCAGGCAATTGCAAACGCTGAATAATTAATTGATAAGATTGAACCGCCTGATTCGGCCATTGCTCAACCGCCAAACAGGCCTCAAGCAACAAACGCCAGCCTGGATACTGAGCCGATTGACGCAGGCTGCTGCTGGTAATCAACATAGCTTGGCGTTCGTAATGCTGAGCAATTTCAACGGCCTCATACAGCAAGGCCGATTTACCCATACCGCTATCGCCAGTGATCGCCACATGCTGACTGCTTGGTTGGGTTTGATTGAATAGCGCCTCAATTTGACCACGCTCGCGCCGTCGCCCAATCAAGCGTCGAGGCCGAATTTGGTCGGGGCTATGGTTGGTTTGTTGCGGGCGATAGATCGTAATTGGCTGGCTTTTGCCTTTAATCGTAATTGGCGGTAGTACTTGAAAGCGCACATGTTGTTGGCTAGCTTGGGCGGTGGTTTGATCGCAGAGAATTGGTGCAAGATTAGCTTCCATCAAACGGGCAGCCCGATTGACGACATCACCAATCATGGTAAATTCGCGGCGCTGGCTATTGCCAATCTCGCCGCAAAAGGCTGGGCCAGTGGCAATGCCAATCGTGTGGGTTAAACTCAGTTTGCTCAATGCGGCTGAGGCTTCTAAGGCCGAGCGCACCGCTCGTTCAGCATCATCGCGATGCGAGAGTGGCGGCAAACCAAAAGCCGCTAGCAAACTTACGCCTTTATCATCGACCGATAGTTTGTCGATGCTGCCTTCGTAGCGAAAAATAACGGTTTGCAAAGCACTAACTGCGGCTTGCACTTGCTCTAACGTGGTAAAAAAGCTCAAAGCTGGCACATTAATAAACATCACGCTCAGATGGCGTAGCTCAGCCAGCCATTCGTGCAAACCTGCATTAATGCGAGCAATCACCGCGGTAGGCATAAACGGAGTCAACTGCTCAGTTGGATATTCGGGCAGTGTTTGGTTCATCATTGGCAAGGGCAGATTTTCGGACATTGCAGTCAGCCGAAAAGCCTGAGCACGTAAATCTTCGCCCAGCCCATATTCGCGAATTAACGAACGCGCTTCGGGCGAAACGATCACTTGACCAGCAAAGCTTTGCGAGCCAAGCAAATGCACTTGTAACAACGCCTCGCCCGTAATCAATTGCTCCCAATGATTATTCACGCCACCCACGATAAAACTTGAAATCGAGCCAGCCCCAATTTGCACCCGAATCGCCAAGCGCTCAGATTCACTAGGATTATTAAAGCTTGCTTGAATCGCTAGGCCACATTGAGCCGCAAGCTGGGTATTTTGAGTTAATTGATCAAGATCGTCGGCCATCCAAATTGCAATTAATGCATCGCCAGCAAACTTCACCACATCGCCGCCATGGGCAATCACGGTGTCGATTAATTGGCTAAATGAGTCGTTCAGTACATCGGAAATATATTCGAGGATGGTGGTTTGGTCGTAGGCAAATTGCTCGCTGAGGCGACTAAACCCAGAAAAATCGGCAAACAACACCGTCGCCAGTTGATCTTCGGCGAGCGGCTGGCGCGGTTGATGCTCTTCGATGAGCCGTTGCAGGACATAGCGTGGCAGAAAGCTGCTGATCTGAGGGTTGGCGGCCATGCAGGTGCGTCCTTTATCAAACGATCAAGCATATGCAGAGATTTTGAACATGAATGCATCCATCCTAGCGGCACTAGAGTAAGATCGCAAGAGACGATTTTACTATTTCAGGGGTGAACTTTGTGGCTAGTCTACGTGTGGGGCATTGGGTTTGGGTGGGCTATTTGTTTGTTTGGGCTTGGAGCGTGCCATTATTGGCCTTTGATCTGGTGCCAGCTGGCGGCGAATTTATGGCAACTGTGATGTTGGTTGTGCCAGGTGGGCTGACGGCGTGGTGGTTAATTCAACGTTATGGCAAGTTAGGCTGGCTCAGCAGCATTATAATTGCGGTTGGCTCATGGCTCACCGAGCATCTTGGGGTTACCACAGGCTGGCCGTTTGGCGCATATCAATATAATGGTGTGCTTTTGCCCGAAATTGTTGGAGTTGTACCATTGGCAATTCCGTTTGCCTGGCTGTTGGTTGTGCCAGGCGCACTCGAATTAAGCCGGATGCTGATGCCAAAAGTTGGTTTTTGGCCAACGGTTTTAGGTGCTGCCAGCCTTGCCATGCTGTTTGATTTGGTGATCGAGCCAGTCGCGGTGTATGTCAATCGCTATTGGACATGGCTCGAAACTGGCCCGATGTTTGGGATTCCCACCGCCAATTTTGTAGCGTGGTGGGGCTTAGCTTTCATTTTAGCCTTGGCAACAGAAATGCTTGGACAACGCACCAACAACCTACCCCAAAGCCCAAAACTCAACTTGCCAATAGCGATCTATTTGCTCAATTTAGCGCTGTTCACAATTGTCAATCTGACCCATCAGCAATTGGCTGCGGGAGCTTTGGGTTTATTATTGTTGGCTGGTTTTGGCTGGCGCTTACACCAACGCCAGATTGGTTGGCATTGGCGTTATGATCAACTAATTCAACAATGATTATGTCAATAAATTTCGTAGCCGTGCAGCCAAACGATCAAGCAACGGCGCATCGTCATCAACTAAGCCAAGTTGAGCGGCTTTACGGCCAATCGTTTGGGCGATTGAATGCTGGATGGTGACAGCATTAATATCCCACAATGGCTCACGTTGTGGCTCCAAACGCGGCCAGCCCTGCACGCGGCTCAGATGATCGGCATAGCCTCGCGCGGCCAAGGGCAAACTATGTTTTTCAGTCACATAGCGGCGGGCATTGGTTTCCATGGCTTCGCGTAGCGCCACATCGGCCCATAAACGCTGAGCATAGGCCGCAATTAAAGCAACTTCATCGCGATCAACGGGCACATGAGCCACCACATCGGCGGGCAATTCGCTGAAGGTAGCAATATCGCTGACTAAAACTGCGCGGCCAGCACCCAACAAGCGCAACAAACTGGCCGAAGTCTCGCCAGCCGAAGGGTAGCGCCCATTGAAACACAGATCAGCGGCAGCAACATAGCGATTAAAATCAGCATGATCAACATAGCCCGTGACTTGGACGCTCTCGCCAAGCTGCAAGCGTTGGAGCAAGGCCTTGAGATCGTAGCTTGGCGAGACGCTGCCAACCAATATATACCGTGCATCGGGATAAGTACGGCGAAATTGGGCAAAAGCTTGCAGCGCCTGTTCAATCCGTTTGTAGGGATTGATATGACCAAAACTAGCCCAAATCGGAATTTCAGCGGGCAATTGGAGCGCTTGCCGAGCCGCCAAACGATCAGGGGCTGGTAGTAAGGGCACACCCATTGGCACTAGCGAAGTCGCCAAGTTGGGGCGCTGTGGCTGCACCCGCTCAAGCACATATTGGCTATGAGCAATTAGGCTGCTGGCTTGGGCAATCACTGGCTCAGAAAGTGGAAAATCGAACACTGCATCGCCAAGCTGGCCACGCTCCATACGTTGGGCAATGCTTGAGCCTTGTTCAGCATAATAGTGCTGCATCAATTGGCGGTAGCTCGCCACATTTTTCAAGCGATTGGCGGCATGCCACAGCATTAAATGATGTAGCACATAATCGTGCAGCACCACAATTCCCGGCAAGCTTTGCAAACTTTGCCAAAAACGACTGTGGGCGGGGCTATTGCCCATATGATAGATAATTGCATCGAAAGGTTGCCGTGCATGCTGCTTGGCTAAATCACCAATGCGGATAATCGGCAGTTTGGCGAGCAATTGTTGATTAGTGGGCTGAACCTCAGCATCAACCACCAACGTCAGATCAACATACTGCCCCAAATAGGGCAATAATTCCTCGCTATAATCCGAAATACCCGATTCAACTGGATTGACTGGAGTGCAAAAAGCCACACGCTGCATGACAGGCCTCAACTAGCATTTTGGCCTATAGTACCTTAAAGTGTTGCCAGTTGATGCAAATCGTCCAAGCGATTGAGATTATGTAAATTTTGATACCATGGGCTAGTGCTGGCAATTGGCCAAACTTGGGGCTGGAATTGCTCAATCAATTGGGTTAATCGATAGCGCCCAGCGGCCAACGCCTGCTCAAAGTGGGGCAAACATGCCCGTTTATACAATGCACACAATGGTTCCCAACCGCCATGCCGTTGCGAATCAGCTTGGCGTTGCGGCACGACTGCCAAGCCATGACGTGGCAGAGCTATTAATTTGTGCAGCAATTCGCTTGAGAGCAAGGGCAAATCGGCGGCTAAGACCAACGTCCATTCAGTAGCAAGTAGGCCCATGCCCGCTACAATGCCAGCGAGTGGGCCAACATCAGGTACAGCATCTTGAAGCAATGGCACGCTTAATTCAGGCCACTCAAGCGGATCATTTAAGCTTATGACAACCTGATCGCACACTGTTTGGGCAACTGCCAGCGTGTGTTCGAGCAAGGTTGGGCCGTGCTCGCCCCACAAACGCAAGCGACGTTTATCGCTGCCAAAACGCCGCGCCTTACCACCAGCAATAATCACACAACCAAGCTCAGCCATCATTTGCTCAATTCAGCAATCCGTTGTTGAATTGCCGCAATATCCTTGACCAACTCATCGTGTTGGTTTTGTAAATACACTGGCACGCCAATCCCGTATTGTTCAATTTGCAGTTTGGTAATATTTAAATTCTTCTGTTTGAGTGCCAGCAATTCGCGTTCCGCTGCGAGGGCTTGTTGCTGATTATTGGCTGCACTTGGAGTATTTGGCTGAGCAACACCATGGTTGATAGTAGTTTGATTATGATTGCCAGCAACCACATTGCCAATTGAGATATTACCGCCAGTAATGGTGTTATTGTTACCCAGCAAATTGCTAACACTATTGCCACCAGTTAGATTTGCGAGCGGAGTAGTTTCGTTAGTTGGAGTTACCACCTGATTGCTTGGCACTGATGGAGTGGGAATATTGAACAGCACGCCATCATCAGCCCGCATATAGAGCGTTGCCAAGCCCCAATCAAGCTGGCCAAAGCCATAGGCAATAATCGATTTACGCCCTTCAGCAACACAAGCATCAATTGGCGTACCAGTTGCGAGTACCCGATAAAACTCTTCGGCAAAGGCCTTGCCTGCTGTATCTAAAATTGATGATTGCATGGCGACAACCGCTGGAATATTGGCCGCCATCAGGGCTGGGGCAATTCCACGCAGCAAGGCGGTTGAGGAAACCGTGCTAGTTTTACAAGCATTCAGCACCACCAAGCGCACTGAGGTATTGCGCAAGAGGGTTGCTAATGTGCGAGCGGTTGAAAGATGTTTTTTGCCATTGCCATCATCGAGAATCAATGCCCCAGTTGTGCCTTGGAAATCGCCATGACCGACATAATGCACGATATGTGGTCGCCATTCGCGCACAAGCCGCTGAAGTTTGGGTGCAGTTAACTGAGTTTCTTCATAAATTTCAACTTGATTTTGGGTAACCAACGGCTCTAACGAACGATGAATCGCCGCTAATTCACCTTGGATATCGACTGGATGGGTAGTAGCCATTTCAGCTGGCAAGGCTCCCACTAAGGCGATCCGTAATTTTTCTTGACCCAAACTCAAGACTGGTACTGATTCAGGAAAAGTCAAAAATCGACAGATTGAATGATCGGTTGTCAGTGGAATTCCTGCGCTATCGCAGGCAAACTCCCAGGGAATCGTGGCAACTGTCGCTAAAGCAGGGTTGTTGGCATCAACATTAAGTTTAATCCGTAATGATTGACCTTGGGAGCGAGCAGTCTCACGGGCTGCCGTAAATAATGCCCAAATTTTCCCTTTCAACAATGTTTCGTAGAGCACGATCCCAAAATCAATCACCTGATCTTCAGTCAGCGGGGTGTTATAGTCCAAGGCGGTTTGAAAGGCTTGATAACGTGGATCGTCAACGGGCAAAATCAGGCTATCGCTATCTTGCATGCCTTTGGCAGTACGCCCATGCACCACAAAACTGTTTTCAGCATCTTTTGGGTTGATCGTTAATTCAAAGTCGGCATAACCACTCATACGCAACAACTCCATAGCGCTACAGTGCGAAACTAGCAGCATCATACACTTAAACGACGTGTTGGGGCAAGGGACTAGTTTTCGATCCACGAAGATCATGAAGGGCATGTGGCGATTGGCAATGGGTAATGGTTTATCGCATTAACAACGGTCAGAATGCCCTCACCCCCTAGCCCCCTCTCCCGCACACGAGGCGAGGGGGAACCGCTCGGGCAGTGCTCCCCTCTCCCGCCGCAGTG
>NZ_DOPT01000046.1:0-11441 GCF_003512625.1 Herpetosiphon sp.
CTGACCAGCACCGGGATGCGCGGCTGGTGTGAATTACGCCAACAGGAGCGGGCTTTTCGCTTTGATCGGATTCTGGCAATCGACCTGAATTCGAGCTAATCAGTCCAATAGAAGCTTGGGTCGTGGGTTACCACCCCATGCCCAAGAATTAACATCGCGGTCACTGCATCCTTGGGCAACGAATAAAAGCGAATGCTATCCTCGTTGGGCACAACCAACGCAGTCAGCCGCCCCCGCACATCGGCCAATTGGCTATCGGTCAGTTGGCATTCAAATACGCTATATTGCACGCGCTTGCCAAAATTTTCGAGGGTTTTGGCGATTTTACTCCGCCGTTTATCGTGGGGAATATCGTAACTAATTAAGATGAACATACTTGATCCTTCGGCTAGTCAATGCAAAATGCTCCATGAAGGACACAAAGCACATGAATTTCATGCCCTCACCCCCAACTCCTGCCGTATAAGGGTAGGTTGTTAACAATGATTGGGTGGGATGTACCGTCGATTTGGATGCCCTCACCCCCTAGCCCCCTCTCCCGCAAGCGAGCGAGGGGGAACCATCCGATCATGACGCTTGGAACGCCCCTCGCCTGCCGCAGTGGGAGAGGGGTTGGGGGTGAGGGATTTAACGATGCCCTAGCGCTCAATCACGCCAAACATAGGGCTGATAGCGCGGCTCTTCGCCTTGCAGAACCCGCGCTAAATGCTGAGTTTGTAGTAAAAGTACCCGTCGCATTGGCTCGTTGTTACCAGTGCCTTGATAGCGAATCGGGGTTTGCATGCGTTGCTCATAGGCTTGAATAAAGCTTTTACGCGCCCGATCGTTGAGCAAAAAGCCTTTTTCAGTGCGGCTGAAATTGCTCATTTGCAATAAACCAGCATCAAGCACATCCAACACCATACGATCAACGATGCATGGCCGAAATTCCTCCTCGAGATCGAGCGCCAACGAGGGTCGCCCAAACTGCACAGTATGAAACACGCCGAGATAGGGATCAAAGCTGAGGGCTTGCACGGCAGTCATCAAATCGTTGAGTAGCAGTGTGTAGCCAAAACTCAACAAGGCATTCAATGGGTCGGGGGTTGGGCGATAAGCGCGGCCCGCAAAACCCCAGGCAGTTTTGAAAACAGCACTCCATGTGCCCCAATAGGCCGCTGCCCCAGCTCCTTCGAGGCCACGCAATTGCTCGATATCGGGCATGTGTTGCGTTTGTTGAATGACATGCTGCATGGTTTGTTTGGCACGTAGCCCCATCCCACCCCAATCGCTGCCATAACGCTCCAACAGTTGAATTTGATTGGCAACTTTGCCAACTACAATCGCCTGCACCAAGGGAACCGCCAAATGGGGGTTATCGACAATGCGGCATTGGGCGAGGCGCAAAGCCGCATTATTACCCAAGCCCGCCGAAACCATGGCCTTCTGTGAGCCACCCGATTGGGTCGTAAAAATTAAGGGAATTCCTCGTTGGGCCAGAAATACAATTGCGGCATGCGATACCTGCACCCCTTGACCCATCACAATGACTCGATCAACTTTGATTACTGGAATATCGTTGATCAACTCTTGACCACGTAGGATGATCAAGCGCTCATCTTTTTTGCCCAAACGGGTGCCTTGCTCGTTTAAATAGAGAGTTGGCATGGCTGACGATCCTTTTTAACGCTGGCTTCAATATTGGCGAGGGGTACAAGATACAGGTTCATTATCAAACTGCTTGTCAGATTTTATGTACGAGGTTTGCGCAAACGCTCTTTAATCGCCCGCTCAGCCGCTTCGAAGGTCGGCCAGCGGTCGGCTGCATCCTGTGGTTGAGCGGCAAAGCGATGTCCAAGGAAGGTCAGGCCATCATTAAAATGCTGCACCCCAGTTTTGCTCTCTTTGGTGGCGAGGCGTAAGCGCTTGAGCACATTGGTTGCATCGGCAAGCGCTTGCTCAACTGCCGCTTGATGTGCGCCCAGTAGCACAAAATCATCGGCAAATCGCACCAAAATATGGCCCCGCTCAGTCATCGCCCGATCAAAGGAATCGAGGTAGATATTGGCGAGCATCGGTGAAATTGCCCCACCTTGGAGCGTGCCACGTTCATGTTGGCGCAACAAACGCTGGCTCAGCGGAATTAAGGCTAGGGTTGCAATCCCAGCAGCGCCCCATGTTAGGCTGCCACCAGGCACTTGTTTGAATAACGGAGCCAAGCTGCGCAAACCACTAATAACCCGTTTGCTATGGGTTATGCCCCACAGGGCGGCGTTGCTGGCGAGACCTTGCAAGGCTCGTTTGCGCAAACTATCGGTGCGGTTGGCCTCAAAATCAAGCATTTGCGGAGCATAGGATGGGCCAGCCTGAGGGTAGCCCTGATTTGGCCAGAGCAGATCTTCGCCATGTTTCGCCAAGCGTTCAAGCAAATCTTCGCCATCATCCCACCAATTACTGGCTTCGGTGGTTGCGGCATCTTCCATCACGCCAACGCTTAGCCACTGGCCAATTAATTCGACGACTGCCCGATCGCTAATTCGTTGATGTAATTGACTGAGCAAAATTTGATGATCGATTGTGCCAAAACAATCGCTAATATCAGCGTGGGCAACCCATTGCAAACCCTGCTGGCGATAGCGTTCGATTCGGGTTAGGGCATGGGGCACGCCAACGTAAGGCCGAAAGCCATACGAACAATCCAAAAAAGTTGGCTCGATTTCTGGCTCAAGAATTTGCAACACCGCGCGTTGGGCAATCCGGTCGCGCACGGCGAGAATCGCAATACTGCGTTTGCCACCATCACGTTTATCCAAAAAAAGCCGCCGTGGTGGCAAAGGCCGATAAATTTGGCTTTGCAATTCCATTGCCAACTGTTGCATGTGATCAACCCAAGCGGCCTCAAAATCCAAAATCGTCACTGCATCGGGGCCATGTGAGCGCCCACGTTGCGAAATGCGAATATTACGCCGCACATGGCTCCAAGCGCGAGTCAAATTATCGACGCTGGCAATTTCGGCCAACATCGCCGATTCATAGCGTGGTTGCATCGGGTTCCTCCATAGAATTTATGCTTGAAATGTGATAGGTTTGGCGTTCGTTGGGGCTTAAATCGGGCAAGCTTAGCCAATGCACCAGTTGTTCGTTGGCGAGCAATTGGGCTAAGCGTTGATAGGCCCAATCCGTTGCGGCCCATGGTTCACAGTTGCCCCAGCAAACTTCCGCTAAAGCCGCAGCATGCTCTTCGGCTTGTGGTAAACAAATTTCGAGTAATTGTTGTTGCGAGCTAGGCGCGTGGTCGGCTTGTAATCCTGCTACCAGCAACAATGGATCAGCGCTACAAACCAACAAACTCCGTTGCCAACAATGCTGCCAGCGTTGGGCCAGTTGGGCTGCTGGATGGTTACTCTGGCGTTGAAGTTCGGCACGTTCCTCGGGATAGAGCTGGGTTGGCTGAACAGTGAGGCTAATTAGGCTGGGGCTAGCGCTGGCCCACAAGGCTCGCAAACTGGCTTGCCAAGCATGGTTGGGGTAAGCCGAAACAAAGGGCTGAGCGACAATAGCCTGATGTTGCAAACGCACAAAAGCCTGATAGGGCAAACTGCGCAGCCATTGATCCTGCAACTGGTCAATTAATTGATCGTGCTGCTCGATCACTTGGCAGGCATAGCTCGTTGGCAATAACCCAAGCATCCAACGGGCGGCGGTTTGGGCAATCTGCACGGCAATACTGGCCTGTTCATGCCAAACCATGCCCACATAGCTCAAACTTAACCCATGGGCATGCCGCCAAATCCGCAATTGCAAACGGGTATTTGCGGCATCGGGCAAGCCATGCCAGCCTGCCAACCAGCGCAACCACTGTTGATTAATACAGCGTGGCAGATTGTTGGTTGGCGGCAACGCCAGAATTGGCAGCACCCAACGCGCCACCGAGACTGCTCGCTGCTCAAACAGCACGCCATGCTCAGGATGCCAAAGTGCTGGCAGATTCAAATGTGTTGCTTGGCGCAATCAATGGCTAGCATCGCTGGCCTCGCTTGGGGCGGCTGGCTCGGTGATTTGGGGTTGTAATTGCTCTTGCAACATGCGCAAGCTACGCAAACCTTCACCAGCAATTAACGTTGGATCATGGGCCAAATCGTTGCTCCCAATGCGCCGACTTGGCATGCCAAATTGGGCCAAATAGCCAGCGGCTTGGCTGGCAATGGTAGTCGTGCCCTGAATTAAGGCCAATTGCTCTTGATGTTGTTGTTGGGTTAGTTGGAGTGAGCGTTCATGCTGCGAACGCCAATGTTCAAGCCGTTCTCGCTGATTGATTAATACTTGTTCATGGCGCTGTTGCATAGCCCGCAACTCACGCTCGCGTTGATGGCGACGTTCTTCAACTTCATGAGCGCGTTCGGCATGCAAAGCCTCAAAACGATGCTGAAGATCCAACATCTGATACTGCTGATCGTGGGTTTGCTCGCTTTGTTGGGCTTGAATTTGGCTTTGCCATTCCAGCATCAGGCGTTGTTGTTCGTGTTGCCAAGCCTGCTCTTCGCGGGCAATTTCGGCCACCTGTGCCCGCATATTGGCTTCGAGCACATGCAATTGGGCATTGAGCGCATGACGTTGGGCGGCAATATCATGGCGGGCAAGCTGTTCGCGACCTTCATCAATCGTGGCGGCCATGCGCAAAGCTGCTTCCGCCGATTGGCGCAGCACCTGCCCATCGATCGTCAATAAGGCTGCTTGATCTTCGGCGCGTTGCAAACGGGTTGATTCTTCAAGCTGGGCAATGGCAACGGCAGTTTCAGTTGCCGCCTCAATCCGTCGCAGATCGCCAGCTCGATCAAGAATTTGCAAGCGAATCAGGGTCAGGCCAGCCAAAGCTGGTTCTTGGCTCAATTGCTCAAACATGCGCAGCGCAGGCCGATCAATCCCGCCAATCTCAGGATCATAGCCCGTCAAGGCTTCGTGGCTCATACGCTCGAATTGCTGCATTGCAGCGCTCCGCACTACATCTTCAAGCACGGTTAGCGGGGCTTGATGGCTGGCAATCAGATAAGGATCGCAGACCTCGAAATCAACGACGACGGTAAAGCGAACACGCCATTTATCGGCGCTCCACCCTTCGATTGGCCCAATCTCGCGGCGCATACGGCTCATCGAAACCCATTGCACCATTACTGGACCACGCGGAATATCCCAAAGATTGTAGCTACCACTGGTTAGGCAACGCCGCAAACCTTGCGGGCCACTGAGGATCGCGGTAAAGGCTGGCGGCACTAAAACATCAACCAACTTGCCCAAAAATCGACGGGCAATCAATTGCGGTGGTGTGGCTAAACCATTAAATGTTAACTGTTGGCCAAGTTTTTGGCTCGGGTTGCCATTTAACAATGCTGCTCCATCCTCAAATAACGTATCAACATGCTGTTCCAAACTACTCATACAGATGCTCCTGTGGCGTATTGACCCATTGCACCAAGGCCTTGGTTCCGCTGAGTGCCTCCCAAGCGAGGGCATCGGCGAGGCGGTTGTAGGCTCGCCGAATATGTACAACGCGAAAACTCACACAACGACTGATTAATTGACAAGCTAGGCTATGCAACGGGTGTAAATGCGGCGTGCGCACGGCACACCGCCCAGCCAGATGATCGACAATCAACAAACTATCGGTCAGACAGATGACATTCGCTTGGGGATAATAGCGTTGGACCAAACGCAACCCATGAACTAAGGCTTGATATTCCGCCACATTATTAGTGTCGGCGGGAGCTTGCTGCATTGCCCAGCGCAAAATCGCCCCATCGTCTTGGCGAATGACCAAGCCCAAACCAGCCCGACCAGCCAAATTGCCTGGCGTTGCATCAATTTGCAGCCAAATCTTCATCGTGCCCTCAGCAACAGCAACAGGCTGCCAATAAAACAACTCAGGCCCAGCAAACTGACCACTACAACCAAACACCCACGGATCGACCATTGCAACATTTCCAAGCGCCGACCATTGGGCAGCGCAATCAGCACGAGGATGCTTGCCAGTCCCAAAAGTAGCAGCAGCCCCACCAAACATGTCATCAACCAATACCTCCTTTCGATACCAAGAATCGATATTTCTAGCCTAGCAGTTTAGTGAATGGAAAGCACTGGAGGGTAGTTGAAGAAGATTGCGCAAATAGTCTCTAATAAAGTACAGAGAATCCTGTAGAGGAGCTACAGACTTCTCTGAAATATTACAGCAGAGGATTTAAAATGGTATAGATATGCGGTAAGCTAGCAGTGTTTGATCGTGCTTAATGGAGGTAGCACAATGGCTGATATCACCAATCGTCAGCAGTTTTGTCGGGCAGTCGGGGATGGGTTAAAGTTAGTCCAAAGTCAACGAAGTGGCTCCATGCCAAGTACAGAAGCGTATATAGCCGATTGCTTGAGCATTGGGGTTGATACACTCCGTACATTACGCTATGCTTCCCGTCAACGCGTGATGGTCGAAGATAAAACTTTAGCCGCATTAATTTGGATTGTCCTGGCCGAAGGTCGGGCAACTCAACCATGGCTGATCACAATGCTCAGTGCGACTAGTATTATTCCCCCCGAACCACTGACAACTACTTGGCTTGAGAGCTATCTGCAAAGTGGTTTCAAACAACAACTCGATCAAGCATTGCTGAGCCAGGTTGTCCAAAGCATTCTTCCTAACCAAGCTCCAAGTGTCCTCAATCTCGTTGTTGATACCCAAATCGATGCATCAGATTTGCCCTTAAATCTTCCAACCCCAGCGCCGAGTATTCAAGTTAAATCAAAATTTCCCAACAAACCGTACCAGTGGTTGGGCTTATTTGGGCTGATCAGTGTGCTTGGCTGGCCGCTGTTTTCATTATTTCAAGCAACTGCGGCATCTCATGATGCTTCAAGCAGCATGGCCTTAATTCCTGCTGATGAATATTTGCAAGGCAGTAGTGATGCTGATATTGCTGAATATACGCGTTTGTGCCAAGTGCATCAGACAGGCTGCGATAGCTCGTGGTTTGCCGATGAACAACCACAGCGTTTGATTCAACTTGATGCCTTTGCCATCGATCGCTTTGAGGTCAGCAATCGCGATTTTCTGCGTTATAGTGAGGCTAACCCCAGCCTCTTAACCCAAGCTGAAACGCAGGGGGCAGGCTTTGTCTGGAGCGATAGTAATGGTTTCGAGTTGATCAATGGAGCAAATTGGCGGCATCCTCATGGTCCAAATTCAGCAATTACTGAACATTTGGATAAACCAGTGGTGCAAATAACGCCCAGTGAAGCCCAAGCCTATTGTATTTGGCAAGGCAAACGCCTGCCAACCGAGGCCGAATGGGAGGTAGCAGCCCGTGGTAAGCATTATTGGCGCTTTCCTTGGGGCAACGATTGGCAGCCCGCTAAGCTCAATTTTACCCAAGGCAAGCTTAGCCCAGCCTTGATGAACGTAGATAGCCTACCCGAGGGTCAAAGTTTTTATGGGGTGGCGCATATGCTTGGCAATGCTGCTGAATGGACTGCCGATTGGTATGATCCGCATGCCTGTCAGTCCAACGATCGGCTTAATCCACGTGGGCCAGTGATTCCAACTGCCCGGCATACCCGCCGAGGTGGCTCGGTCGCTAGCATGGCCGGAGTTTTGCATAGCACCTGGCGGATTAGCAACGAGCAAATTAACGATCAACCAAGCAATGGCACAGGCTTTCGCTGTGTCCAACATATCGCACTAGATCAGAGCTTGCCATGATTGCAAAAGAGTGGCTCTTTAACCACTAAAGGGGATGCTAGGCTAGCTAGCATCCCCTCGCCTAACACTTTTTAATTAGTTAAGTTGATTAACCGCCCAAATTTCAGCATCGGCAGGAGTTTGAAACATGCGGGTTGGGCGGCCACTCCCACGGCTTATCGTCATATAGAGATTGCCAGTGATGCGGCTGGTTGCCGATTCGACCACGATCGCCAAGGCTCGCGTGGGGAATTTTGTATCGCCGCTGGTGTAAATATGGCGAGCTTCGCGATCGATCGCTTCTAAGGCTCGCATATCGAGAATAACCGCACTATTTGGCCGATTCGCCAAGAGCCGTTGCATGACTGCTACATTTTCAGTCGCGTCAGCAGGCGATTCTTGGGCTGCAGGGAGCGAGATGATCCATAAGATCCCACGTGGATCATAGGAGAATTGCGCAGTACGGGTCTGCGCATCAATCTGGCGTGAGTACATTGTCATGCGAAAAGGCTCCGAACTAGGGTTTGTGATGCGAATATGACGGCAAAAACAGGGCCATCAGTTGCAGCATTCGCTGATCACGGGTAGGATAAGCGCGGTTCATTGGTTTGAGGTTGACGATGCCAGATCATAGCGCTGCGGTGCGAGCATTTCACGAGGCGATTGGAATGGAGTTGCCAGATACCCCCCAACTGCCATCTCTCGCTGTGCAAGCTTTGCGCCAAACATTACTTCAGGAAGAATATACCGAACTCCAAGCGGCGGTTAACGCTGGGGATCTGGTTGCTATTGCTCAAGAAGCCGCTGATTTACTGTATGTTACCTATGGCCTATGCCTGACCTATGGCATTGATTTGAATCCGGTGTTCGCTGAAGTGCATCGGGCAAATTTAGCGAAAACCACTGGCCCGCGCCGAGCCGATGGTAAACAGCTTAAACCCGCCGATTGGCAACCGCCCGATGTTGCAAGCGTGTTGGCCCAACAAGCGCCACCGTTTCGTGATGCCTAAGCTTCAGCAACGATGAACCGTGGTTGATCCTAGCCTGCTTCATTGTTGGTGATAACCCCTCTAGGCAGGATTCGGGCGCAGGATGTTTGCTCCCACATTCATCAATCCTTAACTTGCTTGAAGTGGGATATCAACCCCATGATCTGGTATAGCAATGTGGAAAGATCGTTGTATGGCTCAATCACGCCAGTTTGATCGGGTATTGGCTTTGCTCGTGCTTGGCCTCAGCTGCTGGACATTATTCTTACCAATGCCAGCCTTATCGAATGCCAACGCTCCAGCGGCTTTGGTGCAGGCCAGCCTTGCCACGCTTGATCAACAGGCTGAGCAACGCCAAATTGCCGTCATTGCTGCTAGCGTGCTTGATGGCGAACGTGGCGATTTTGAGCGCCGTGGCGTGCAATTGGCCCAACTTAGCCCCGAACAACAAAGCCAAGTGCGGCGTGAATTGGCGGTTGATATTGAATTATTGGCCCAAACCTCACGCGCTGCTGAGCATGAACGTCAAGCCTTGCAAGCCTACGATACGGCTTTGATGGGTCAAACCCGCGATTTAGGCGCATTGGCTGAGCAACTACGTTCAGCCACATGGCCAATCGTCGAACACCTCAAACTGTATCCACCACCACTCGGAACCCGCAGCGATTGGCTAGCCCCGAACAGCAACTATTTTCAAACCCGCGCAATTACGATTAGCAATGGCACACTTGAACAAGCGACCCAAGCAGCGATTGAGGTTGGTCGGGCCAGTTATAGCCAACGCCAACTGCGCGAGCTTGATCAAACCTATCGACAGGTGCTTGACCAATATGCCCAAACCTTGCAACAAACAATCACCAGCCAAACTAATGTGCGGCCATGGTGGCGTTGGGTTTTGGCAAGTGGTTTAGCCTTGGGTTTTGCAGGTTTGTTGTGGTGGGTTTTACGCGCTATATTAGCCAAAGATTGGCTGTTGTTGGCGGCGGGCGTGGCGTTGGCGGCATGGTTTGGGCTGCCATGGCCTGTGGCGTCGATTGGACTGCTAGCATTAGTTGGCTTAATTGGGTTGCGCCCAAGTTTAGCGGCTTGTCTGCCATTGCTCGCAATTCCGCTGTATTATCGCGCTCGCTTGGTTGGCAACTTGAGTTTTCCGCTCAACGAAACCTTGTTTGGCATCAGTGCTGCTGGCTTGCTATTGCATGTGATTTGGCGTTGGTGGCGTGGTCAACGGCCTGATGTTGCTTGGTTCAAAACTAGTTGGTATTGGCCAATTGGGGCAGTAGCGCTGGGTTTGGTGCTGGCGGCTGGGTTGAGCCTCGGGTCTAGTGGCTTGGTCGAGCCTGCGACAGCCTTGCGAGAATTGCGGCGCACGATCATCGAGCCAGCGATTTGGGCTTGTTTGGCCTTGCTATTACTGGCAACTCAGCGAGTTAAAGCGCAAAGCATGCTCTGGAGCTATATTGTAATGGCGGCTTGGATCGCTGGTGATGGCTTGGTGCGCTTTGCCTTGGGCGAAGGCGTTTGGGCCACAACTGGCGTGCCACGCTTGATCGGCCTGTTGCCAAGCTCGACCGCCTTGGGTGTTTACTTGGGCGCTGGTTTGGCTGGTAGTTTAGCCTTGGCCTTGAGCGCCGAATCGGCCAAACAGCGTCAATTGGCGTGGTTACTCAGCCTACCACTGAGTTTGGGTGTTTTGTTGACCTTCACCCGTGGCGCATGGCTGGGCGTGGTTGGCGCTGTTGCTCTGGTTTTGCTGCTACAACGGCGTTGGCGTTTGTTGCTTGGCGCTGCTGGCTTAGCTGGTGTTGGTTTAGCGGGCTTTGGCTTGATTCAGCCCAGCTTGCTGGCCCGCGTGTTGCGGCTTGGCGAGGGCACTGGCTCAGCTCGCCAAGAAATTTGGGCTTCAGCCTGGCGAGCGGTGCAGGATCAACCACTGCTTGGATTTGGGCTTGATCAATTTGCCCAGCTTGAGCCAAGCCGCTATGGAATTCCACAGATTCGTTTTTTGACCTTGGCGCATCCGCATAATCTGCTGCTTGATGTCTGGTTACAATTAGGCTTGCTCGGTTTGCTGGTAGTTTTGGCCATGCTTGGCTGGCAGGTTTGGCGTTGGTGGGGCAGCAAACAGGCTTTGGGGTTGGTGGGGCTGGCAATCTTGGCAGATTTAGTGATTCATGGCATGCTTGACCAAACCATGCTTGGCGGTGATATGATATATCTCTGGTGGAGCTTGCTCCTTATCAGTGTTTGGCGGCCATCCGCAACGGAGGAATCATGAGCGACGGTTTCTTTACTTTGCCTTGTCGAGTTGTCTTACCTGCTGAACAACGCGATCGTTTAGAGCGGCTTTGTCGTGCCCGTTCGATGGAAGTCAGCGATTTGGTCAGCGAGTTGGTGGTGCAATATTTGGATGAAGTGCCCGATTCAGCGCTGGCCGAGCCAATTCCTGAGCCATATGCCCCCTCGCTGAGTGAACAATTGCGCCAAAATGAGCGCGAATTACGCCGTTTGCTCATGCGCCAAAATCAATTGGGCGCTTCGGCTCCTGGCTGGCTCGATAATTATGTGGCCGATGTTGAACGCGAAATCGCGGTATTGCGGCGCAAGTTGGAAGGGTAGGGGGTGGAGATCGGTTGTTGGGGGTTGGAGATCGGTTTTTAACCAGGAAGATTGCTTTCCCAATCCGAACCAATGATCGTGTGGTTCATGGTTAGATGCATGGACTTCCCATGATTGCCCTTGAGGGGGTGCAG
>NZ_DOPT01000046.1:11554-57715 GCF_003512625.1 Herpetosiphon sp.
GGCGGGACGGAAGGGTGGTGAATACTGATGAATGCTAATATTCAATAATTGCTAAAAAACTACCCTTAGGAAATGATCACCAACCCCTGCTAGTTAAAGGACTTTGAATGAACATCTTATATCTGTTGCATGATCGGCTGCAAATTGCCTTTATGCTCTTTATGATCATTATTGGTATTTGGGGCTGTTTTCTGTTTTTTACTGGGCGTTCGATCACTGGCGATTTTTGGGGCGCATTGGTAATTGGCGAAGGCTTGGTGATTGTTGAGGCAATTGTCGGAATTTTGCTGTATATCGGCGGTGCTCGCCCACAGCGTGATATCTTCCATATTTTGTATGCAGCAGTCGCGGTTATTTCGATTCCGGCAACCTTTGCCTTCACGCGAGGCCGTGATAATCGCTTTGAAGCGTTAATTTATGGCTTGTTGGGTTTCTTCTTGATGGGGATTTCGATTCGTACCCGTACTACCGCTTTGTTTGCAATGTAACCTTAGGCAAAGTAGCGGCTAGCGCTCCGTCGTTGCTGCTGCTTGTACATTTTTGTGTGCTTTTTTTTTTAAAGATGGCTAGTATGCTGCCCCTCGCTCACTTGGTGGGAGAGGGGTTGATTATTGGATCGTTAAGGTATAGATTCGATTAAGTGGAATCATGATTTCGCAAGCCATTATAGCAATAAACAACGTTGCTATAGCATCCTTAATTCCTTGCATATTTTTATCGTTAAAGCTACAATACGCCCTACTTATGGCCTTTTTTAGATTGAATTGCATCGGCCCACGAGGTAGCTTTATGAATCGCTTTGACGATTGTGGTGACGTTGTGCGTAAGAGCATCCTCCACCTCAATGATTGCGAGCAATGGATGTTGAATGCCTCACAAATTGATGAATATATCGCCGTAATTACACGTCTTTACCCCGAACTACCTGATAATCTTGAATTGTTATCCAAGTGGATTAGCAACTATCATTTCGAACATCGCTTAATTCAAGCCTTGGCTGATCAGTCACATCCAGACCATGGGCGTGCTTGGAATGACCTCATTCGTCAGATAGCCAACCAGCTCGCTCCGAAAGAAGTTTATGCGTATGGCGATCGTCAGACGATTATGAGCGATCTCATCCAAGAAACATGTTTGCTGATTTTCAAATCGATTAATCAATTTAAATACAAAAGTCGCTTACGGACGTGGGTCTACACAATTGTTAATAATCAATATTTGCAATATGTACGCAAGTTGAAAACCCGTAATCAACTTAAGCCTGATCAATCGATTGATGATGAAATTGGCTTGGAGCTGGCTGACCGAAACGAATCGCTGGAGAGTGTTGTGGATTTTAATCTGCTGCATCAACATTGTATTGCAATTTTGAGGCAAGCTCCTGACCCGCGATTAGCTGATATTTTTCAATATTATGCGGTAGAAGAGTTGACGCTTAAGCAAATAGCCGCAAAAGAGGGCTTAAGTATTGGGCGGGTGCACGAACTGTTTAAAAAAATTCAAACAATCCTCTATACTGATCCGATAATTATTTATTGGCGTAACGATGCAGCAACCTCTGACGATTCGGCAGAACCCAAGTAAAAATTTGCGATAACTGCATCATATTAATTAGGAATTAGGATCGAGCTGTTGTTAATGGCGCATTGTATGGACGGTGCCAAGCGATGTAGGCCGTATTTTTGAGGTCTTAGCAACATCTTGGATTGTAGTAGGATTAAAGGTATACGATTTATGGAGCATGTATCACATACAGCAGTTATGAATTGGCTTGCTCAGCTCAGTAATGCGACGGCTGGTTTGCTTTCTCCGCCAACACTTTATTGGCATATCGCAACCTGCAAGCAGTGTCGGGCGCATTTGACCCTGTTAACCATAACCTCGCCCGCATTATCCCCACCCAGTGAACCCGCTTTATGCCAGCTTGATTTTGAAGCAATTGCGGCGTTTATTGAGGCTGAGGCAGAGCTTGGAACCTATCAAGCATTGCAGCAGCATAGCGCCATTTGGTGGCATTTAAGTAGTTGTCGGGCTTGTGCGGAACTCTATGCCACAACAGTTGCCGATCTGAGTTTAGCCCCCAAAAACGCTGTGGACTTCAAACCAATTGGGCTGGAACTGCGGTTGCCAAGCTTTACGCCAATCCCCCGCTATCAAAAGCTATGGCCTGAATTAACGATCGCGGCGGGTCAGCTCACGGCCTTGATGCACTATCAACAAGCTCGTTTTCGGGCTGCTGAAGGGGATGAAGAACCTTCGGTGATTCATGAAGCCAGTGGCCCAGATTTGACGATCGAGGCAAGTTTGGTGTTGCAAGAAGGGATATGGCGAATCAGGCTCACCGTCGATCCGCCGATTACTGGCCGCGCCGTTGCTGCGATCGGCGATCAGCACTTTTATGCGACCTTTGAGCATGGAGTTGCCACGTTTGATGGGTTTAATGCAGCGCTCTTTGATGCTGATCCATCGGTATCAATGCGGGTATTTGCTGAACAATCGTTAGAATAGCTTGAGTTTTTTGATTGGTATGCTGAACGCGTAACTTTGAAACGGAGGGAGCATTGATTCCTGCAACTGCACCGAAGCCAATTCGTCGTTGGTTGTTGCTAGCGATGCATGCTCCTGAGCGAATGCTTGAGCGGCAGCAACGCTATCAGGTAGCTGACGACCATGAGTTTGCATGGCGACAATATTGTCTTGGTTTGGCCAACCTTCGGCTTCAGCGGCTTGCGGCGTTGCAGTTGGCCCTGAGCCAAGCCCGCCAAGCATTTGGGCTGAGCCATGATCCGCTTGGCCTTTTGTATTGTGAGGGTTTGGCTTTAGCTGGGGCTTGGCTCGCTGGAACAAATGTCGAGAATTTGCAGCGACTGGAAGGCTTGGCTCACCGCTTTCGTGCGCTTGGCTATCCACTTGAGGCAACTCGGACGGATCTGCTGCGGGTTTTGCATTATTATAGTCTTGGTCAGGTTGAGCGAGGGTTGAGCTTGATTCAGCCGCTTGAAGCCTCGATTGATCAGTTGGGCAGCAGATACGACCAAGCCTATTGGCTATGGATTAGTGGGATGACCTATAGTCATAACCATGATTTTAACCAAGCTGGTCGTCTGCTTGATCAGGCATTTGTGCTTTTTAGCAGCTTGCACATGCAACCAGAGTGTGCCCGTTGCTTGTTTGATCGTTCATGGTTGTGGCAGCGCCAAGAGCGCTATGCTGCGGCCTTTAACGACCTCGCGGCGGCTCAGACACTTGCCGATGATCTGAATTTGGTTTATTTGATTGCCGCATGTGCCAAAAATACAGGCTTGGCGTTAAGTCGTTTGGGGCGTTATGCTGCCGCGTTGGATTGGACACTAGATGCCCGTCGGCGCTATGGGCAGCTGGCGCGGCACGATTTTATCAATGGTTGCGAGCTGAATCTCGCCAATATTCTCTATTATGCTGGCTTGTATGAGCTTGCGCTTAAAATGTTCGAACGGCTTGAGGGGAATTATCGTCGGCTAAATTTGCTGCGGATGGCAGCTGGGAGTGTCCGCAATCAGGCACTTGTATTGCGTGCTCAACATCAAGCACAGGCTGCCTATGATCTATTGCGTTCGATTGAAGCGCCGATTTTGCAGGGTACTAATCAATTAGAACAAGCCGAATATTGGCAAGCGCTGGCTTTTGCACTTGCTGAGCAGGGTGATATTGAGCAAGCAACCACCATCTTCGGCCACGCCGAAAGCCTTTTTAAGCAACTTGATAATCAACCTGCTGCTGCAAAATGCCGTTTAGAGTTAGCTTGGCTGGCGCTTAAACAACATCAATCAACAGATGATTCTGATAATGCCCAGATACACACAATTAAACACCAGCTTCAGCAAACTTTGGGCTATTTGGATGATCGCCCATTCTATCGCTGGCGCATTTTGTATGGGCTAGGTTTGTGCGAGGCGGCCTTTGGTAAAACCGCAGCAGCCCTTGATTACTATACCCAAGTTAGTCTTATTATCACCAATTTGCGCCTCGAATTTTTCGATGAACATGCCTCAAGTGCGATCTTTGTGCAGGCCCACGATCTTTTTACGGCGGCGCTTGATTTGACTCTCCAAGCGAATAATCCGCTGGCCTTATTGCAATTGAGCGAACAACAACGCGCCTTGGTATTACGCCAACATCTGGATTCAGGGCGCTCCAATCGTCGGATTCCGCGGGCGTTGCAGGCACAGTTGTGGCGTGGTTTGCGCACGGATAGTCTGGGTTTCTTGGATGATCTGCCGCCTGTTGGCAAACTTGAGATTCCAGAGATTCAATTTGACATCACTGAAGCCTTTGATCAGCTTGATATTGCCCAGCTTCGGCAGCATTTAACGGCGGTATATCAGGCGCGTTGGGTGGTGTTGGCCTATATTTGTCATGGCTCACGGTTAATTCGCTTAACCCTCACCCCAACCATGCTGCAAGCTGATGTGATTGTGCTTGATGCTGGCTTGAAACGCTTGATCGAACGAGCAAGTTTGGCACGATATCGCTGGTTTACCTATAGTGGTCAGCAAGCAAGCGATCAGCCGATTTGGCCTGAGCTTGAGTCGCTTGCGTCTCACTTATTGCCCCCAATTGTTTCACAACCCCTTGATTACTTGCTGATTGTGCCCGCTGAGCCGTTACATGGAATTGCATGGGGCACGTTACGACTTAACCAAAAATGGTTGGCTCAGCATACAGCGATTAATATTCTGCCTAATCTTAGCCACATTCAACCAACCGCCATGGTGGTCAAACCATATAGTCAGGGGGTTATGATTGGGTGTAGCGAGTTTCGTGATGATTTGCCAGCGTTGCCAAATGTTGAACCTGAAATAGCCCAACTTGAAGCAATTTATGCTGATCAGCCTACTCTGACCCTCCAGAATGCGGCTGTAACCAAAGCCCGAATCTTCGAGCTATCCAACGCCGGGAGCTTGCTAGGCTGTCGATTTTTGCATATTGCCAGTCATGCCCAGCTACGCTCTGGCGCAGGCCAAGCTGCCTATATTCAATTGTGGGATGAGCGTTTAAGCTTCGATCAGATTATTGATCTGCAACTCCAAGGAACATGGGTTATTTTATCGGTCTGTGATGGCTCGGCGAGCGATGTTTTGGCGGGCGAAGAGGTGTTGAGCTTGAGTCGGGCTTTTTTGGCAGCAGGAGCTACGGCGGTAATTGCCAACCTTTGGAAGCAAGCAGATGATGCTTCGCCTCGCTTGATGGCCCGCTTGCATAGCTTGCTCCATGCTGGTAGCGACCCAGTACGAGCACTATGTTTGCTCCAAAATGATTGGCTTATGCACTATGATAACGCTTCTCCCTTAGTTTGGGGCGGGCTTCAAGTTATTAGTAGTTTGGCCTAGTGTTCTTCGATTTGGCATGCCCTCACCACCTAGCCCCTGCTTCTGCCCGGATGGCGATCGGAATCACCGTATCATGAAGGGTGGAGCACCCCTCTCCCGCCTCAGTGGGAGAGGGGCTGGGGATGAGGGAACGGAACTAGTTGGCAATCCAATGAACCATTACACCTAATTGCTAATTCGAAACCCGATTACGCATCTTCAGGGCATCGAATAGCTCAATATTGCGATCAAGGTTGGTTTCAAGCTCGACATGCAATGTGTTGAGCATCAAATCCATCAAGGCTTGGCGTTCGGCTGAGGTGGTATAACGCGCCTGTCCATTCAAAAAGGCGGGCGTGCCAACTTCCAACGACCAATATTGGTTGGGGTAGGCCGTGCGCATGTTGTACGGCTCATCGTGGAACGACAAACGAATGCTATACACCGAGAGCTTTTGTGTTTGATTGTACACCACTTCGATGATATCGCGCTGTGGGTGACCATAGCCACGGCCAGGGCGTTGTTCATTATTATAATGACCATTACGTAAATCAAACGATAAGCCCGATGGCCCGACCCACCAAATCATGGCACAATCGAGGTAATAGGGAATAGTACTGGTATTTTTGAACTGAATCACCTGATACCAGAAACCCGAATTTTCCTCGTGCAGTTTGGTCGTTGCCTGCATCGGCGCATTACTGCTAAAGCCTGGCCCCATCGGCAAGCCACTGATTGGGTGGGTACTCGTGCGAATTGCGTTCAACACTGGATTATTTGGATCATACAAAATACTCGGATCAACGATCGAGCTAAATGTCCAGCCAAGATTATTTTCATGCACTGGCTGATCGTGGCAACGGTCGCGTTCGGCTTTTTCGGCTGGCACATAGGTACGAGCATCAGTTGGCCAGCGGGTTTGCATAAATCCAGCGGGGGCAATCGCATTGACGGGGCCAGCGGTTTCAGCCCATGGATTGCTGCTATTTTTGTGGAAGGTAGCGGTTTCGGTCTCCGGCCCTAGCAGCATCAAGCGTGGCAACAACTGACAAATCGCATTTTTGGGGAAATTTTGATTGACTAAGCGTTGCACATGGCCCAAGGCTTGGGTTCCCAATTCGCCCAAAGTTAATGTGCCATTGCCAATTTTGCTTTGAATGGCGCTGATATTCACGCCGTATAAACTAGCTTTTTGGGCATCAGTCATGCCGCCATCAACTGGCATGTTGTTATGGCCGCCACTGCCGTCGCTCGGCAAATAATCGAGAAAATCACGATCGATATAGAGTTGGCGGTAGGTTGGGCAAAGCTCGGCAATCGTGGTAGCAGCAGTAATGCCATTGGGCGCGATGGTTGGCGTTGCACTGGGAATTGGGCTAGGCGTGAGCGTGCCAACCACGGGCGTGGTGGTGTTGGTTGGGCGCGGAGTAGCGGTCGGCGTAGTTGGGTTGCTAGCGCTACAGCCGATACGTTGAGTTGCCAGGGCCACATCATCAAACCAAATATTATGGGTAATATCATCGCCGCCGTAGCTTTCCCAACCCAACCGAATATCAACTAAGCGTGGTTGCCAATTGGCACGAGTACGCCAAGCTTGGTCAATATCAGGCGTATCGACCCCATCAACCCGCATGCCTTCAACTTCGCTGCCGTTGACCCAGGCCTGCAAATAGCCATTGGCACTATCGATCTTGAATTCGACGCATGTCCACTGACGAGGTGGAATCGTGACCGATTTGGCGATGCCTGCGCTGCTCATCGATGGGGCGGTTGCATCATCCGATTCGCGATTCCAATCGAGCACCCCTTGCTGGCCGCCCAAGCGCAAATCATTATCAGCGTCGTTGCGATCTTTGAGCGCCATTAATGTGATGTGATGGTCGGGCAAAGCTAAATCTTGGCGCACATAAAAGCGGCCATACAACAGATTGCCAATGCTTTCGATCGCCGTGGTATTGCCGAAAAAGGCATGATCACAGAAATTACTATGCCCATGAACCATGATCGATTTGCTGCCGCTATTGGCATAGGTGTTATCGACCATCACTGAGCCATGGCCAGTACAATCAGGATAGAGCGCTTGCCAAAATCCACTGGGATCAATGCCGGTTTGGTTTTCAAAATCGTCGCAGATAATTGCGCCAATACAGCCATTGTTGTTGGGCGTTGCGGTTGGGGTAGTTGGAGCAATCGTTGGGGTATTCGATGGACGCGGAGTGCCAGTTGGGGGCATTGGGGTGTTAGTTGGGGGCCGCGCCGTCGCCGTGTTGGTTGGGTTACTGGTTGGCGGTGTGATCGTTACGTTAGTTTCGCCACAAACCACCCCATTCAGGGTAAAACTCGTGGGAATACTATTCGTGCCACTGAATGTTGCTTGAAAGCCAACATTAACGCTGCCACCGCTGGTGATCGAGCCATTCCAAGCGGCATTTTGCACACTGACGGCGGCGTTAGTTTGGGTCAAAACGCCATTCCACAGATTAACAATCCGCTGATTGCCAGCAAACGTCCAGCTTAACTGCCAAGTTGTGGTTGCTGCCAAATTATTGGTAACGGTCACATCGCCAATAAACCCATCGGCCCATTGATTGATCACCTTATAGCTGACCACGCAACTGGCCGCTGCCGCGCTGGGCGTAGCCGTGCGATGTGCAACGCTAAGGCTGATCAAGGCGATCAACAATACCAACAATGTTCCACGAGCATACATTCGTCGTAGCATAAGCTTGCGCCTCCTTGCGATATGCGATGAGTTGCAACAGTGCTAACCCAACAGCTTCGGCTTGCATTCTTGGAATCGGTCTCAAATTCAAAGAAACAAGCCCTAGTGGAATTATTTGGAAGGGGCAGCAGCGATGGTTACGGAATCGCTCCCAAGATAATTGTAAATATTCATTAACGAATGTAGTGGTTTTGGTACTATTTGTCAATAGTTTTTAATAAAAGATTTTTAACTAAAGCCAAGCCAATGTGATCCACGAAGAGCACGAAGGATACGAAGCCAGAACTAGGAACCCAATAACCAAGTTCTTCAAATGGACATTTAAAGTCCCAGAATTCCTAAGCAAACGCCACTTTTCATCCATTTGGTTGGGCTATGCTGAGATTATTGGCGAAATCTAGCTGGTTTGTGGAGGATGTATGCAGGCCTGGCTTAACCGAATTGGCTTTGGATGGTTGCTGTTGGTGGCATTAGGTGGCTGTGGTAATGCGCTTGCGCTGACACCAACGCCGATCACAGCAGCTGATATTCAACCAAATGCTCAAGCAACAACCCAGCCCACGCTTGATCTTGTACCAACTATAACGTTGACCCCTGAGTTAGAAGTCACGGAATCGACCCCCGAAATTCGGCCAGTGCATGAGTATTATGGTGCGGCTGAAGCATGTAATGTTAATTATGATCGACTCAAGCTTGAGCCAGCTGCCGAGCAGGCTGTCCAAGCGGCCTTTGATCAAACCCAACTCAGAGGTAGCGCCGAGGTTTATGGCCGCGCCGACTGGCAAACCTGTTCAGACGAGATTGCTTGGATTATGTATAGTCTTGAGGTTGAGGTAGCTCCAGAAACTGATCAAGCGACACTTTACCAGTACGCCCAAATTCTTCATGGATTAATGCAAGATCTGCAAAATCAACCAGGACTTCAGTATCCCATGTTTGGTGCAAGTATTTATTGGCGCTTTGGGGAATATAGCTGCTCTTGGGATTATGAATATGCCACGACGATCAACCCTGATGGCAATGCTTGGTATTTAAAATATACATCATCGACCAAACAAACTGATGTTGGTGACTCAGTTTGTTTGGTAGCCGAAGTACCTGCTCCAAGTAATTATTGTTTTCCGTCGCGTTCCCCTCAACCTTTGAGCGAGACCAATCTAGCGCTCATCCAAGCCGCCATCGATCAAACCCAACTTACTGGTCAGGCCAGTGGCTATCAGCTACGCACAGGCACAAGTTGCAATTATCAATCAACCCGTTTAGGGTATCACTTCTATATTGAAGCTCCGACTAACGCAACCTCTGAATTGCTTGAAGATCGTGCCCATCAACTTCAGACAATCGTGACTGATTTGCGCCAACATCCTAGTTTGGATTATCCGCCGCATATGCTGATTATTACCTGGCGTTTTATGAATAGTGGCTGCTCATGGGGTTACGAGTATGCCGAAGATGCTCAGGGCCATGTTTGGTATCCTCGTTCATCGCCCTATTTTGGCTCCGAGCAATGGGGGCCACGCTGCCGGCATCAAGAAATTGTTGAATCAACGATTCCTCGACCTATTGATACACCATTATATGATTGTAGTGGTGCGTTTAACTTTGGCACCTATCCCGTCTCCCGCCAAGCTGAAGTCCACGTTACCCAAGCCTTGCAGCAAGTTGGCATTGATGCAATGGTTGAACTGAGCGGGAATGGCGAAGGGACAAACTGTATGTATGGCATTATGAATATCGGCTATTCGATCACACTTGATCGACCGACCAATGCTGATCAAGCCGAGCTTGAACAACAAGTGGCGACCATCCAAAGCATTCTTGATCAACAACAATTTGATATTTCGGTCAGTAGTTTGCGCATTACTTGGCGCATGGGCGAGCTTGAATGCGCTTGGTCGTATACCTATGCTTGGAAAGATGGCGATTTTGGTTGGGAGTTTGAGAACGTTTGGCCCGATCCTTGTCCCCAATAATAAATCTTCAGAGCCGAGGTGTTTATGGGCAAAACATCTCGGCTGTCTAATCCAGCGCTCTGGCGCAAATTCCCCGATAGCCACAAGCCGATCACCATCGTTAGGCTGTATCTTTGGGTTATACGATTTCAAACCGCAAAATTCTTGGGTTCTATGCTCTATGTGTAATGGTTCATGAGATTGGCAACCGTTCTTGTTCCCTCACCCCCTGACCCCCTCTCCCGCACGCGAGGCGAGGGGGAATCGCTCCAAGTGTGCTCCCCTCGCTCGCGCCGCCGTGGGAGATGGGCTAGGGGTGAGGGAACGTGACAATTGGTTGTTAATGCAATGAACCATTACATCTATGTTCTATGTTCTATATTCTCATCCCCACCCCTCAGCCCGATCAAAACTGCGGTATAGTGGTGAGGCGGTTGCTACAATGCGCAGCAACCTAGTTAAGGAATCACTATGCGTCGTGTTGTCATTACCGGAATGGGGATCGTTTCGCCGTTGGGTTGCGGAGTAGATGTCGTTTGGCAACGCCTATTAGCTGGACAATCGGGAATTGGCCCTTTGCCTGAGCAGATTAGCGCCGGCTTGGCCAGTACAATTGGCGGCATGGTGCCAAGTTTGGCTGATGATCCACAGGCTGGTTTCGAGCCAAGTGCCGTTGCCAATAGCAAAGAGCTGCGTAAAATGGATCGCTTTATTGTGCTTGGTTTGGCTGCTGCCGCCGAGGCACTCAAGCAAGCTCAGTGGCAACCACAAACTGAAGAAGCCCAAGAGCGAACTGCGACCTTGATTGCGTCGTGCGTTGGTGGCTTTTCGACCATCACCCAAGCAGTGCGCACTTTAGATAGCAAAGGCCCGCAACGGCTCTCACCCTTTACCGTGCCTGCCTTTCTGATCAACCTTGCAGCGGGTCATATTTCAATTCGCCATGGCTTTCGTGGGCCAATCGCCGCCCCCGTGACTGCTTGTGCTGCTAGTTTGCAGGCAATCGGCGATGGTGCCCGCTTAATTCATAGTGGCGAGGCCGATGTAGCGGTCTGTGGTGGCACTGAAGCTGCACTTGATCCGGTTAGCTTGGGTGGCTTTGCCGCTGCGCGAGCATTAGCAACCGAATTTAACGATCGCCCAAGCTTGGCATCGCGCCCGTTCGACCAAGCCCGCGATGGCTTTGTGATGAGCGAAGGTGCTGGCGTTTTGGTGTTAGAAGATTTGGAACATGCCTTAGCCCGTGGAGCAACGCCATTAGTCGAGGTCGTTGGTTATGGCACAACCGCCGATGCCTACCACATTACATCTGGCCCCGAAGATGGCTCTGGCGCGGCGCGGGCAATGCGTTTAGCCTTGCGCCAGGCCCAAATCTCTGCTCGCGATGTTCAACATTTGAATGCTCATGCTACCTCAACCCAAGTGGGCGATCGTGGCGAACTGGCGGCGATTAAGCAGGTATTTGGTGAAAACTCTGGTTTAGCCGTGAGCGCCACCAAATCGTCAACTGGCCACTTGTTGGGGGCTGCAGGCGCGGTTGAAGCAATTTTTACGGCCTTGGCAATTCGCGACCAAATTGCGCCAGCCACATTAAACCTAGACGATCCTGATCCGGCGAGTGAGGGCATCGACTTAGTAGCGAAGCAGCCTCGCCCAATGCCAATTGAATATGCCTTATCGAACGGGTTTGGCTTTGGTGGAGTCAATGCCAGTGTCATTCTTAAACGTTGGCAAGGCTAAGTTTAATTGTGAAGGATGAGGGATGCAGAGGAGAAGGGTTTATAAAAGGATGAAGGATAAAGGATGAAGGATGAGTCTATATCTTTGGCATAATCAAATAAACCCCGATCCTTGTCTGGATGGTGCTTGTCAAGCGCAGATTAGTGCCTATTTTAAGAATTTAGATTTGTGTAATCGTATGGTATTGCCAGCATATGCTTTAGAATTTAGCCCAACTAATTTTTTGGAACAGCTATTTGAACTGCTTTTAACTGTTGGTAATCGAGAATTTTATTTTGAGCAATTTGAAATTTGTGAATATGGTGAGCTTCCTTCTGCATGTCCACATGAATTACTGGTCTTTCAACTAGTCGTTAGGGCCACCGAATTTCCCCGTGGTGAATGGATACATATTTTTTGCAATGATCGTTTTCAAATCCTTGGTATTCGGTTCGAGCTAGATTAATAATCCAACGTTATGATGGGTCGAGGTGCAGAATCAGCCGTTACGTTTTGATCCACGAAGGACATGAAGGGCACGAAGAAGAGCGAGGGGTCAGGATTCAGGAGTCAGGGGCCAGATTTGCATTACGCAACCCAATCATAATGCCTGCTCCCTAATCCCTGGCCCCTGACCCCTAGCCCCTACTTAATTTCCTGCAACCAAGTATCCATTTGTTGATTTTCGGCAGTTTGGGCCGTGATGACTGCCTCGGCAAAGGTTTTGAGTTCGGCCCGTTGGGTGCTTGCTTTGATGCTTTGGGCCATGGCGATTGCACCATCGTGATGGCTGATCATGGCGGTTAAGAAGCGTCGATCATAGCTTTCGCTGCCTGCTGGCACATCCATCGAACCCATATGCAGCGCACTTAAATCGCTGGCTGGCGCATCGCCAAACCATGCTTTGCGCCAAGCCTGCAATTGCACAATTTCTGGCTCTTGGGCTGCGATAATTTGCTTGGCTAACTCCTGCACTTGTGGATCGCTGGCTTGGCTTTGAGCATCCTTGGCCATAGCGATTGCCCCGCGATGATGCTCAATCATGCCATCAAGAAATTGCAGATCGCTCATGCTCATACTGCCATGATCGGTTGTTGGAGCTTCGGTAGCGTGATCTCCGCCATGATCATTGGTGCTTGAGTTGGTTTGGCTGGTTGCACCGCAGCCACTTAAAACTACGATTAAACCGAGAAACATCATAAATCGCCGCATATTGTGGTTCCTTTCAACTAAATGTCAACTAGCTTTAGCCTAGCCAAATTTCTAAATACAGGCCAATTTTGCTCAATTTGAACCAAACTTGCGGCGTTGGGCTGTGGCATTTGCTACAGATTGTGGCATTTGCTACGGTTTTAGCAATCAAATTATCGGAATTCTATAAAAAAATTGTTTGCTGAACAGAACAAACTTACAATAGAAGCAACAACCTTTAAACGACGAGGCTGATCATGCTTCAATCGATTAAACAGCGCTATTGGCTGTGGTTTGTGCTTAGCAGCGAGTTGATCATCACGGCGCTGCATTATCTGACCAGTGCTCATCTATTGCCCTACCACTCGATTTATCGCAGTTTGTATTATGTGCCTGTTGGTGTGGCGGCGGTGATCTGGGGTCGTTGGGCGGGCATTGGCTTGGCGCTGTTCACGGCGCTTGTCTATTTGCCGCATGCCCATTGGCTCGATGCGCATGCGGCCAACAGCTTGCTTGATAATGGCCTCGAAATGGCGACGTTGGTGCTGGTTGCCGCTTTGGTTGGCACATTGGCCGAGCGTGAACAACAGGCCCATAGTCGGGCCGAAGCCTTGCATGTGTATATTAACGATGTATTGACAAGTTTGCCTGTCGGCGTAGCAACCATCGAGCAGCAACAATTGAAATTGCAAAATCCAACTGCCCAAACCTTATTACAGCCAAGGCCAGCTCTCGTGCAACTGCCCCAAACCAATGGCTACAGCGAAATCCAAATCAATCAAATTGCCTTGGCAGTACGTCGCTCTGATTTGCATAATCTGCAAGGCCAGCCGATTGGCGCAGTTTTGGTGTTTGAAGATATTCGCGAACAACAAGCGATCGCCGAGCGGATTCGTCAGGCTGAACGGATGGCGGCTTTGGGGCAGTTGGCTGGTGGTTTGGCGCACGAGGCGCGTAATCCTTTGGGCGTAGTGCGAGCCACCAGCCAACTGCTGGGCACTAAATTGACCCAACAACCAAATTTGGCAAGCTATACCAGCGTCATTAATAGCGAGGTTGATCGCTTGGATCGGCTGATTAGTTCGTTGTTGGATTATGCCCATCCCCAAGCGTTACAGCGCCAGCCTTTGGCAATTAACCAATTATTAGTTGAATTTGTGGCTACCTGTCAGCCTTTGGCGGCTGAATATGGGGTTGATCTTCATCTAACCATCACCGATGATCAATTATGGGTTGAAGCTGATCACGATGCGATCTGGCAAATTCTATTAAATCTGTTGTTGAACGCATTGCAAGCGAGCCAAGCTGGCCAAATTATTCAGGTTCAGAGTTTGGCTGTGGCCCAACAGCTTGAAATTCGTATCCAAGATCAGGGCAAAGGCATTGATCCAGCGATTCGTGAGCGAATTTTCGATCCATTTTTTACAACCCGCGACGATGGCACGGGTATGGGTTTGGCCTTGGTGGCACGCAGCGTAGCTGAACATAGCGGCTCAATTCGGCTTGAGCCTGCGCCTGATCGCGGCACCTTAGCCCGTTTGCGCTTGCCACTTGTGAACCAAGGAGCTGAGCAATGACCAAACGCCTCTTAGTTATCGACGATGAAGCCAATTTACGCTGGGTGCTTAGCGAGGCCTTGAGCGACCAAGGCTACGACGTAGTGGTGGCCGCGAATGCCAACGATGGCTTGGCTGCGATGAGCCGCCAACCTGCCGATGTGGTCATTCTCGATCTCAAGTTGAAGGGCATGGATGGCTTGGCAACCTTGGCCCGCTTGCGCGAACGCTGGCCTGAAGTCGTTGTCTTGATCTTGACGGCGTATGGCACAGTGGCCAGCGCGGTTGAGGCTATGCAACTGGGCGCTGCTGATTATTTGCGCAAGCCCTTTGATTTGGAAGAAATTGGTTTCAAATTGCAACGAGCCTTGGAACGAGCTGCGCTACAACAAGAACTACGGCGTTTACGCCAACAACAGCAACAGCGCATGGTCAACGATTTGATCGGCAGTCATCCAGCATGGGTGGCTTGTCGTCAACAGCTTGAACGCATGATCGATCGCTTGCCCGTGTTGGTTTTGGTGGGAGATGCGGGCGTGGGCAAGGCCCAATTGGCGCGGTATGCCCATGCTATCAGCCAGCGCCAGCAGGCACCGCTGATTGAGCTTGATGCTGGCTTATTGAACGAATCGATGCTTGAGGCGGCGCTGGACGAGGCGGGCCAAGGCAGTATCATTATTCGCCGTGGTTTAGGGTGGTTGGATTGGTTACTCGCTCGAAAACTTGCGGCATGTGTACTCTTGACTAGCCTTGAAGCGCCGAATCAAACGGTTCCAACGCTGCATCTCCCCACGCTTAATCAGCGCCGTAGCGACATTGGCTTGTTAGCGGATTATTGGCTTGGACAGCAGATGCTTAGTCCTCAGGCGCTCCAAAAACTAGAGCAAAGTCAATGGAACGCCAATCTGCCCGAATTGCGCCATGTCCTTGAACGTGCAGCTGTCGCGGCTAATGGTCAGCTAATTCAGTCCGAGCATTTGCCACACGATTTGCCTAGTGCTACTGCCGAACCAATCACACTGCCCGCAAGCGGCTTGCAACTTGAGGTGGTCGAACGCAGTTTATTGCAACAGGCCTTGCAACAAGCCAATGGTAATAAAACCCGCGCCGCTGAATTATTGGGCTTATCGCGCCATCAATTACTCTATCGGCTAGAAAAACATGGCCTTAGCTAGCCATTGATCACTTCGCCACCATTGGGATGCAAAATTTGCCCAGCCATATATGATGCATCGTCGCTTGCTAGAAATACATAACAATTGGCGACTTCTTCAGGTTGGCCTGCCCGCTGCATCGGAACATCACTGCCAAACGGCGCAACTTTTTCGGCCTCGAAGGTTGCAGGAATCAGTGGAGTCCAAATTGGGCCAGGTGCTACGCCATTGACCCGAATCTTTTGGTCAATCAATGCTTGCGAGAGCGAACGAGTAAAGGCTACAATTGCCCCTTTGGTTGCCGAATAATCGAGCAATTGAGGGCTGCCACGATAGGCCGTCACCGAAGCAGTATTAATGATGCTACTGCCAGCCTTCAGGTGTGGCAAGGCAGCTTTGGTCAAATAGAACATGGCAAAGATATTGGTGCGAAAGGTGCGCTCCAATTGCTCAGCACTAATATCGGTGATCGATTTTTGCTGATGTTGCTCGGCGGCATTGTTGATCAAAATATCAAGTTGGCCGAATGTTGCAACGGTTTGTTCAACTAAGCCTTGGCAATATGCTTCATCGCCAATATCGCCAGCTGAGAGCCAGCAGCGCTGACCTTCGGCCTCAACCAGCCGTTTGGTTTCTTGGGCATCTTCATGTTCATTTAAATAATTGATTGCAACATCTGCGCCCTCTTTGGCATACACGATTGCTACTGCGCGACCGATGCCACTATCGCCGCCAGTGATCAGCGCAACTTTATCCTTGAGCTTGCCACTCCCACGATAGCTACGATCGTGGGCTTTGGGTTTGGGCTGCATTGCCGATTCGATTCCAGGCTGTTGATCCTGGGTTTGGGCTGGAAATTGCTGTTTTAGTTGATTATTTGACATAATAAATTTTCCTTTTATATACATTTACGATTGAGCAATGCAAGAACCATACCAATTGTTGTGTTGAACTGCGATCTTGTGGGTCAGCGCCTATCCCCTCCAAATACCCAACAGGGTGATGTGGATTTAGCAGCGTTTTTTACAAGAGTAGTGCAGCATCCAACACTAAGATCAAGGCTATTTGCGCTTGCTTGACGTAATACTATACTAAAGCATACCAATGTGCTACAATGGCATGTAGGCATACCAACTACGACCCACTTTTGCGAGTGCTGTCCATGAGGTGATCGAGACCCTCACCACAAGGATTAAAACAATCTATTTACATCCCCCACTTGCTCAATGACTGCCCATAGTTGCTAGGAAGCCATGTACCAACTGTGGTTATACAAAAGCTACCCATGTAGATAGGGCTAAGTGCATAGATTCAAGAACGAGTTTTCAGGTTATAATCGTGCTAGGTTTTATGGCTTTAAGCCGCACGAGAGCTGTATTTTGGAGGCTCTACACCAACGGACAAGGATGCATATGGCAACACAACAAAAGTACAAAAACATCCGACGGATTGAGAACGTCGAGGCCAATTCGTATGGTTGGTGGGTGCGGGTGAGGATCGACGGTGAACTGTTCAGCAAGTTCTTTAGTGACAATGCGTTCAATGGCTCTGGTAATGCGCTGCGTAATGCTTTAGAGTATCGCGATTCTATCAAGCGCGAACGAGGGCGACCCCACATTGAAACGGTTGACCCTGAGGTACACTACAAAGGCATTAGCCGGATTGATCGTGAGATCAAGCGGACGCATGGCTGGTATGTACGGGTGTTTTACAAAGGCCAACAACGAGTTAAATTCTTCAGTGATATGCTCTACGATGGTCGCGAAGGCGCTTTAGCTGCTGCCTTAGACTTCCGCGATGAGGCCGAGCGTGAATTAGGCAAGCCTCGAACCGATCGCCCAGTGGTCACGGTTAGTCGCCGTAACGCCACGGGCAAAATTGGTGTAACCAGAGTGCGCCGCAAGGATCGCAATCGCAAAGGCGAAGTCTATTTGCGCGATGTCTACGAAATAACTTGGTGTCCTCGCCCGAATGAAATCCATCGAACTTCGGTGTCGGTGCGCAAGTATGGCGAAGAAGAAGCTCGCAAACGAGCCTTTATGATTCGCGATAACAAAGAGCGCGAAATCTTTGGCAAGGTGGTTTCGCAAACCCCGACTGCCGAAGAGTTGGCAATACTTGATGCTGGCGATGAATCGGAGTAATTGCTTCTCAAGTAGTTGGTTGCGGCAGTACATGGTATTATTGCGAGAAATATGGCGGTGCCTTGGTGCATCGCCATTGTGTTGTTTTGTTGGAAGGAGCATCTATGGCACTGCTGCCCTCGATGTATATCCGCGATAGCGCCGACCATGTTGGCGAAGCGGTCAAACTTGCTGGTTGGGTCTATCACAAAACCGAAAAAGGCAAGTTGGTTTTTATTCAATTACGCGATGGTACCGCCACGATTCAATGTGTGGTGTTTAAAAAGAATGTCAGCGAAGAAGTTTTTGCGCGAGCCAAAGAATTAACTCAAGAATCTTCGTGCTATATCCATGGTACACTTCGCGCCGACGAACGCTCGAGCTTGGGTTTTGAATTAGATGTTACTGATATCGAAATTGTGCATCTAACCCAAAATTACCCAATTACCCCCAAAGAGCATGGCACGCAATTTTTGATGGAGCATCGCCATCTGTGGGTGCGCTCTGCCAAACAACATGCCTTGTTGCGCATTCGTGCTCAAGTGATTGCCGCAGCCCAAGAATATTTGAACAGCGAACATTTTGTGCGCTACGACTCGCCGATTCTCACGGCAACCGCTGCTGAAGGTACGAGCGACTTGTTTGCCACCGAATATTTCGATTTGGGTAATGCCTATTTGGCCCAAACTGGCCAGCTTTACGTTGAATCGGGCATGGCAACCTTTGGTCGGGTTTATTGTTTTGGCCCCACTTTTCGGGCTGAAAAATCTAAAACTCGTCGCCACCTGACCGAATTTTGGATGATCGAGCCAGAATTTGCCTTCGCTGACCAAGACGATAATATGGAATTGCAAGAAAATTTCGTTTCCTATATCGTCCAACGCGTGCTTGATCGCTGCGAAGAAGATCTCAAAATTTTAGAGCGCGATACCTCGAAGCTCGAAAATATTGTGCCACCCTTCCCCCGTATCAGCTACGACGAGGCGATTGAAAAAATCAAGCAAGGTGTGGCGGCAGGGGCAACTGTTGCTCCCGATAATGCACCATTAGCCGATTTGGAATGGGGCGACGATTTTGGCGCACCCCATGAAACCTACTTGGCCAGCTTGTTTGATAAACCCTTATTTATCTACAACTATCCAACCAAGGTCAAAGCCTTTTATATGCAACCAGCCGAAGGCCGCCCTGAAGTGGTGCGCTGCGCCGATTTGATCGCTCCCGAAGGCTATGGCGAAATTATCGGTGGCTCACAACGGATTCACGATGCTGAGTTGCTCGAAGCACGCATTCGTGAGCATGGCCTTGATGTCGCCGATTACCAATGGTATTTGGATTTGCGGCGTTATGGCAGTGTGCCGCACTCAGGCTTTGGCATGGGGATCGAACGCTGTGTTGCTTGGCTGGCAGGTACGCGCCACATCCGCGAGGCGATTCCTTTCCCACGCCAACTATATCGTATTTATCCATAAGGCTTGGGGATTGGTTGTTGGTTGTTGGGGATCGGAAATTTTAACGCAGAGGCGGCGAGGGGTCAGGATTCAGGGGCGAGGGGTCAGGATTCAGGGGCGAGGGGTCAGGCATTAAAATTATAATTTAATCCTGGCCCTTCGTGCTCTTCGTGTCCTTCGTGGATCACACCTGACCCCTCGTCAAAAGATACAATTTGATCGCAAACTTCCAAATGGTTTGTTTGAGCGCGATTTTATTGGCCCATGGCAAACTCAGCGTCGTTTCACCATAATAGGCTCCGGCAAGTTGCCCATAAATTGCTCCGGTTGTATCAGCATCATTACCCAAATTAACTGCTAATAAACAGCCTGTTTCAAATGAATTGCTGTGGTAAAACGCCCATAACGCTGCTTCAAGCGTGCGTGGCACATAACCTAAAGCCTCAATTTCTGGTGGTTGGCGTTGCTTGAACGAGCCGCTGGCGATTTCGGCAATTTCAGGGCTAAGTGGGTGCTGTTGCCAATAATCAGGGATTGGATGATAGTTAGAGGCTAAAAGTTGGGCCTTGGGCAACCCATGCAACGCGCCAATAATTAAGCCAACGTAATAACGACAAGCATCGATCGCAATCTGGTTGCCGTGGGTGGTGCGTGAGCTGGCTGCGGCATAAACATCAGCCTGTTGAGGATTATTGACATAAGCAAGGGCGATTGGCGCAATGCGCATTAACGAGCCATTACCCGCTGACCAGCGATCTTGATCGCCGGCAAAAGCATCGCCTGTTTGAATAAAATAATTAATTGCCTCGCGGATGGTGCGCCCGCTATCGATATAGCCACCAGTGCTGCTGAGATGGCCTGTTTTGAGCCAACGCCGATAACGCTGCAGTTGATCAAGTGCATCAAATCCTTGGCATTCGATTAGACTTTCGGCAAGGCACAACAACATGGCGGTATCGTCTGTCCATTGGCCAATAGCCAAATTGAACACGCCTCCGCCAAGCAGATCGCTCATTGGCTCGAATGTACCTGGACGCTGAAATTCTAACGTTGTGCCAAGCGCATCGCCAATCGCTGCGCCGACCAAACATGCGACATAGCGTTGCCAAGGAATCGTTGTTTGCATTGTAGAACCAATGTTAAATGAGGGTTCAGGGTTCAGGAGCGAGGGGTCAGGCATTAGAATGATGCTTTAATCCTGACCCTTCGTGCTCTTTGTGTCCTTCGTGGATCACACCTGACCCCTAACCGCTGGCCCCTGAACCCTAAATGTTACGCCCCAAACAGATAGCTCAAGAAGCGTTCGCCAACTTTTTGCTCGACAGCTTCGGTATTATTGGCTTCTTCGCGAGCAAATTTGACTGATTGTTGCAATTTGCTGATTCGTTCGAGTAATTCGTTGACACGGCGAGCTGGTAAGGCACCTGAAAATTTAATCGTGCGCCAATAGCCAACGATCACATCTTCATAGTAGACTTCGACTTGGGCTGGGTGTTTTTCGGTTGCCTCGGCTTTAACGTGGTTGCGTGGAATTTTTTTGGTACGCACGGTTTGAACTGGCTCGGTTGCCCAGGTATCGCTCGATTGATCAAGATTCCAGGTTTCGGCAGCATCAAGCGTTGGTAATTTACGCACAAATGTTTGCAAATCGACTAATTGTTTTTCTAAAAAGAGCAAATAAGCAACTGGAACATCTTTAAGTAAGGTTTGCCCATCAACAACCACATCGGCTTTGGCGACGCAATTTGTCCAATCTTTGGTAGCAGTCACATCAAATAAACGGGTTAAAATGGCGCTGGTTTGGCGAATAATTTCTTCGGCTCGCATTTGTACTTTGGTTGATTCAGGTGGTAATTGTTCGCCTTCTTCATCTTTTGGGCGGTAGGTGCGGCTAATTCCTGCTAAAAGGGCTTGTTTTTGTAAAGCTTGGTGGGCTTCGGTCAACTCCGAAAATGAGCGGCTTTTGACCCCTTTTTCGACTGCAATGATTTGGTTTAATTTAGCCATTGGATGATCCTCCTCACGAAATAAATTTGAATCTGTTGGCAGTATAGCCAAGCTTGGGTGATTTTGCCATAGCCCTCAGACCGATTGCGCTCAGCCATTGGGCTTAGCCCTCATAGATTGCTCGAAAGTTCTTCATAATCTTTGAACAATCATTTTTTATACTGCACTCAGCGATTTGAAATACCCTGATGCACAAAGGAATGAGTATATGCAAACGGCAACGACGATCAAAAAAGGCAATCGAACCAAAACCAATTATGTTGTCGATCTGGTGATTGGAATCAGTTTTTTGATTGCGACTGCTCCCAATGCCACGGGCGAGCCAATTCACGAGTGGTTGAGCATGGGTTTGGCGGTGATGGTGGTAACCCACTTGTTATTACATTGGCAATGGATTGTGGCAATTACCAAGAAAATTTTTCGTAAAGTTGCTTGGCAACAACGGATCAATTACATCTTAAATATTGGCTTGTTTATTGATATGACGATCATCATGTTCACCGGAATTATGATTTCTAAGACGGTTGTACCGCTGCTTGGGCTGGAATTGCCCAACAATATGACATGGCGCAGCTTGCACGGTCTGGCTTCGGATGCTGGCGTGTTTTTGATTGGCTTGCACTTGGCATTGCACTGGGATTGGATTGTGCGCACCAGCAAGCGCTATTTGATTCAGCCAATCACTAAACGTTTCCACAAACCTGCCCCCCAATTAGCTACCAAGGAGCAATAATTATGAAATTACTCGGACGTATATTAATCATTGCGCTGGCTGTGGCCTTGGTAATTGGCAGTTTGGTGGCAATTGTGCCCAGTAGCTCGGCGGCGGGGTTTGCGGGTGGTCGGCCTGAACGCCAATTGACGATCGATAGCGAGCAAGCCGCTGGCTCAGCCGATCAATCGGCTAGCACGGCACGGCCAGAGTTTGGCGGACGCGAGCGTGGCGGCGATCATCACGAAGGCGGTTTTGGCCATATCATTCGCAATGCTGGTATTATGGCGCTGATTATTGCGCTTGTGGCTTTTGGGATGCGCAGGCTGCGTCGTCGCCGCGATATTGTATGGCTCTAGCTGCTCGGTTGTAAGGCGCGACGATCCCCCAGCGTTGCGCCTTTTGAACCCGTTGCGGGAGATTGGAAACGCACAATGGCTCAGACAATTCTGGTTATCGATGATGAAGCAAAGTTACGTGAATTATTACGCAGCTATCTACAAAATGAGGGCTTTAATGTTTTTGAGGCCAAGAATGGCCGTGAAGGTTTGTATGTCGCCCGTGATGTTAAACCCGATTTGATTTTGCTCGATATTATGATGCCCGAACTTGGTGGCCTCGATTTTATGCGAGCTTGGAATAAAGAAGCTGAAACGCCAATTATTTTATTAACTGCCAAAATTGAAGATCACGATAAAATTATTGGTTTAGAACTAGGCGCTGATGATTATATTACCAAGCCATTTAATGCACGCGAAGTGATGGCACGGGTTCGTGCGGTGCTGCGCCGTAGCTACAAAGCTCAGCCCCAAGCCGATGTACTGCGAATTGGTGAGATTGTGCTGGAGCGTTCGGCTTGTACCTTGATGGTTGGCGAACAAACTGTTGATCTTACGCCCTCGGAATTTGAAATTCTAGCAACCTTGATGGCCTCGCCTGGCCACGTTTTTTCGCGCCTGGATTTGCTCGATCGCACCTCGGGGCAGGCTTACGAAGGCTATGAACGCACCATCGATGTGCATATTCGCAATTTGCGCAGCAAAATCGAGCCAGACCCGAAAAATCCGCGCTATATCGAAACTGTGTATGGGGTTGGCTATCGTTTTGCCCGCCCGAAACGGCCTGAATGATGATGTTACGCTCACTGACATGGAAATTAACCCTCGCTTTTTTGGGGGTCGGCTTGATTGGGGCTGTGGTCGTGGCCTTGTTGGCGCGGCAGAGTGCCCGCAGCGAGTTTGATCGCTTTTTATCCGAGCGCGATCAAACCGAATTAATCAACGCCGTCACAACCTTTTATATGAGCTATTCGACGTGGGACGGCTTGGAATCGGCATTAAATCAAGAGGCTGATTTAGCTTTTTATCGCCGCAGTGCCACGCTGTTTGATCGTGATGGCAACGTGATTTTGGCCAACGGCCCGTATGTACCAGGCATGATTGCCGATCAAGCCACATTAAATGCGACTCAGCCTTTAACTGTTGCCAATCAAACTATTGGTTACATTGCTTTTGGCATGATCCAAACCGCCCAACCGCCAGCGCCAAGTGCTGATCAAATGATCAAAGATGGGCCGCGGCCCCAAGATTCGTTCGATCAACGGATTACCTGGGCAATTGGGGTCAGTGCGATTTTTGCTACGAGCGTAGCCTTGTTGGTGGGCACATTCTTGGCTCGTCGCCTAACCCGCTCGTTGCGCGAGTTGACGGTCGCGACCCAAGCTATGGCGGCTGGCCAGTTGGAGCAGCAAGTTGCGGTGCGTTCAAACGATGAAATTGGCGATTTGGCCCGTTCGTTTAATCATATGAGTGCCGATTTGAGCAAAGCCACCCATTTGCGCAAACAGATGACCGCTGATTTAGCTCATGATTTGCGCACGCCCTTGAGTATTTTGCGTGGCTATGCTGAGGGCTTGCGCGACGGCGTTTTGCAACCATCAGAGACAATTTACACGGTGATTTTTGATGAAGTGACCCACCTACAACGCTTGGTTGACGATTTGCGGGTGCTTTCGTTGGCCGATGCGGGCGAGCTTTCGCTTAATCGGCGCTTGGTTGATCCGGCGGCCTTGATCGAGCGCACGATTTTGAGTGCCTTTGTGCAGGCTGAACGCCAAAATATCGAACTTAAATTAGAAACTGAAGCTGGCCTACCATCGGTTTCGGTCGATACTGATCGCATGGCCCAAGTCTTGAATAATTTAGTTAATAATGCCCTGCGCCATACCAAACAAGGCAGTATTAGCCTGATTGCCAAACGTCAAGCGCAGCAGGTGCAATTGATTATTCGCGATACTGGCAGCGGCATCGATCCTGCTGATGTGCCCTACATTTTCGCGCGTTTCTATCGGGGCGATAGCTCGCGCCAACGTGAAGATCAAGCCTCGACAGGCTTGGGATTGGCGATTGTCAAGGCGATTGTTGAAGCGCATCAAGGCCAAATCGAGGTTGAATCAAGCTTGGGCGAAGGTACGAGCTTTATTATCAGTTTACCGATTGCTTGACAATTAAGATATAATGAAACATATGTTCGTTTAGTAAGGGCGGGTTCAATGCAAATTAAAATGACCAGTGTTTTTGTCGATGATCAAACCAAGGCCTTGAAGTTTTATACTGAAGTCTTGGGCTTTATCAAAAAAGTTGAAGTTCCAGTTGGCGAATTTTTATGGCTGACCGTGGTTTCGCCCGAAACCCCCGATGAAGTTGAATTGGTGCTCGAACCAAATAATCATCCAGCGGCCCAAGCCTACCAAGCCGCCCTCAAAAACGATGGTATTCCCTGTTTGAGCTTGGCGGTCAAAGATATTCAGGCCGAATATAAGCGTATGCAGGGCTTGGGGGTTGAATTCCGTGGCCCGCCCGCCGAAATGGGGCCAACCCTTGCCACAACCTTCGATGATACCTGTGGCAATTGGGTGCAAATGTATCAAAGCTAAATAAGTGATTTTGAGCGTTCTGGTCAGCCGAGTTTGCCAGAACGCTGTTTTGCTTGGAAACGATAATGCTTGAGTATTGCCAAGGCGATCTATTGACTGCGAACGTAGCGGCTTTGGTCAATCCTGTTAATTGTGTGGGAGTGATGGGCAAAGGCTTGGCGTTGCAGTTTCGCCAAGCCTTTCCCGCCAATTACCAAGCCTATGTTAAGGCTTGTCGGGCTAGCGAAGTACAGCTTGGCACAATGTTTGTGTTTGTTGAAACGCGTTATGAACAGTCAACCACGATCATTAACTTTCCGACTAAGCAGCATTGGAAGCAGGAATCCAAGATCATTGATATTACTACAGGCTTGAATGATTTAATCGTCCAACTAACGCTCCGCTCAATTAATTCAATTGCTGTGCCTGCTTTAGGTTGTGGCTATGGTGGGTTGGCTTGGGCCGAGGTTGAGCCATTGATCGGGCAAGCGTTTGAGCGTTTGCCCGCTGTGCAAGTGAAATTATACCCGCCACAGTAAGCTATGATCAAGAACACGACCTTAAACTTTATCAAATGCTGAATGATAAGAAATTGAGCCATCCAAGCCTGCCAATGCGCCATCGACTAATTCTTGGGCCATAAAAAACTTGGCATCGACGGGATAATGGCAGCGCAAATGCCAGTTGGCGGCAGGCCAAAAGCCAAACCGTTGGTAATACTCTGGCCCACCCAAGACAACCAAGGCCTGAATTGCCGCCTGACGACAAGCTTCAATTCCAGCCTTGACCAAAGCCGCGCCAATTCCTGTGCGCTGGTGGCTTGGTAACACCGCTAATGGCCCCAAACCCCAAATCTTGAGGTGGCTTGGCGCTTGATCATACTGCACAGGGCTAAACAGAATATGCCCAACAAGCTGACCGTCAAGCTCAGCGACTAACGAGATGGTTGTGCTTGCTTGACGTAATGCAGTAACTAAATCAGCTTCACCAGCTCTGCCAAAGGCTGCTTGATTGATGGTGGTGATGGTGGCGGAATCGGCGCTGGTTTCAGGTCGAATCTGAATCATGATCCTCCTAAAATGCCAAGAGCTACCATCTTGCGGGTAGCTCTCAGCAGGGTATTGATTGGACTTACAGGCCTGATTCAGCGCGAAGCAATTCAGCTTTGTCGGTGCGTTCCCATGGCAAATCGATGTCAGCACGGCCAAAGTGACCGTAGGCAGCGGTTTGGCGATAGATTGGGCGGCGCAGATCAAGATCACGGATGATCGCACCTGGACGCAAATCAAAGTGTTTGTTGATCAACTCTAACAATTTTTCGTCGCTGACTTTGGCGGTACCAAAGGTTTCAAACGAGATTGAAAGCGGCTTTGAAACGCCGATTGCATAGCTGACTTGCAATTCAAAGCGTTCGGCCAAGCCAGCAGCCACGATGTTTTTGGCAACGTAGCGAGCAGCATAGGCAGCTGAGCGATCAACCTTGGTTGAATCTTTGCCTGAGAAAGCGCCGCCACCGTGGCGAGCAACCCCGCCGTAGGTGTCAACGATGATCTTGCGGCCAGTCAAACCTGAATCGCCCATTGGGCCACCAGTGACGAAGCGGCCAGTTGGGTTGATGAAAATCTTGGTGTTTTCATCAAGCATGCCTTCAGGAATTACCGGCTTAATCACTAATTCGATTACATCCTTGTGAATCCGCTCGTTATCGACGTTGGGATCGTGCTGGGTTGAGATCAACACGGTATCGACGCGCACAGGCTTGCCATGGCTATATTCGACGGTTACTTGGCTCTTGCCGTCGGGGCGTAAGTAGCCAACTTCGCCAGTTTTGCGCACTTTGGCCAAGCGGCGGGTCAATTGGTGAGCCAACGAAATCGTCAAAGGCATAAATTCATCGGTTTCGTTACAAGCGAACCCGAACACCATACCTTGATCGCCAGCGCCAACTTTTTCAATTTCAGCTTCGCGACTGGCTTGATCGTCGCGTACTTCCAAGGCCACATCAACGCCTTGAGCGATGTCGGGCGATTGGCCGTGCAAGGCGACGATAATCCCACAGGTTTCGGCATCGAAGCCGAACTTACCACGGGTGTAGCCAATATCGCTGACAACTTTGCGCACAATATCTTGAACTTCAACATAGCCCTTGGTGGTAACTTCACCGAGAACGACGATCAAGCCGGTGGTAGTAGCGGTTTCGCAAGCTACCCGCGACATGGGGTCTTGGGCCAACAATTCATCTAAGATCGCATCAGAAACTTGGTCACAAATTTTATCGGGGTGTCCTTCAGTCACCGATTCTGAGGTGAAGAAGAACTGTGGAGCACGCATAAACGTAGTTGCATCCATTGAGTTTTATCTCCTAAATCTATGGTTAACCAATCTTGGAGTTCCACACTCATTGGGTTCTCTGAGGATTGGTTTTGCTACAGGCTGAAAATATATACTGAAGCCGAAGGCGGGTTAATGCACTTCGGCCTCAGTCACATTAGCATAAGATCGTTGAACTAGTCTAAACTAGCCTCAAACGATCGATCAGACTAGGTGCCTTCTTCCCATGAGTTGAGGTAGGTTACTTGAGCTTCGGTCAAGATATCGATGCTGATACCCATTGCTGCAAGCTTCAAGCGAGCAATTTCTTGGTCAACTTCTACTGGCAAGGCGTAAACTTTGTTTTCCAACTTGCCTTTGTTGGTCAAGAGATATTCGCTGGCCAAAGCTTGGTTGGCGAATGATTGATCCATTACGGCGCTTGGGTGACCTTCAGCCGAAGCCAAGTTGATCAAGCGGCCTTCGCCCAACAAGTTGATGCGGCGACCATCGGCCATAACGTATTGATCGATGAATTGGCGTGGTTGTTTCTTTTCAACTGCCATTTTTTCCAAGGCTGGAATATCGATTTCAACATTGAAGTGGCCTGAGTTACAAACAATCGCGCCATCTTTCATTGCAGCGAAATCTTCGCCGTCAAGCACGTGAATATCGCCAGTTGCGGTGATGAAGATATCGCCGATGCGAGCTGCATCAACCATTGGCATCACGCGGAAGCCGTCCATTGCAGCTTCGAGCGCCTTGATTGAATCGATTTCGGTAACAATCACGTTTGCGCCGAGACCGTGGGCACGCATTGCGATCCCTTTTGAACACCAGCCGTAACCAGCCACAACCACGGTTTTACCAGCGATCAACACATTGGTTGCGCGGATGATCCCGTCGAGGGTTGATTGGCCAGTGCCATAGCGGTTGTCAAACAAATGCTTGGTTTGGCTATCGTTAACCGCGATCACTGGGAATTCGAGCACGCCTTGGTTGGCCATCGCGCGAAGCCGAATCACACCAGTGGTGGTTTCTTCGGTTGAGCCAATCAAGTTTGGCAACAATTCGCGGCGATCTTTCAACACGGCGCTCACGAGGTCGGCACCATCGTCCATGGTGATGTGAGGAGCGTGGTCGAGGGCGGCTTTCAAGTGATTGTAATAGGTTGCGTTATCTTCGCCCTTGATGGCATAGACGGGGATTTCGTCGTATTGCACCAGCGCTGCGGCAACATCGTCTTGGGTTGAAAGTGGGTTTGAAGCTGCCAACACAATATCAGCGCCACCAGCTTGGAGCGCACGCATCAAGTTAGCGGTTTCAGCGGTAACGTGCAAACATGCCGACATCTTGATGCCTTCAAGTGGACGTTCTTTGCTGAACCGTTCGCGCAATTGGCGCAAGACTGGCATTTCTTGCTCGGCCCAGGCGATGCGGCGCATGCCTTCGTCGGCCAGCTTAATATCCTTAATATCGAAATCCTTAGCCACGAAAAACTCCTTCAATAGAGAAATCAAAATTCAAAAGGCAAAAGGCAAAAAATGCCCAATTTGCCAGATTCAGTCTAGCCAAATAATTCAGCTAAGAGTGGTTCGGCTCCAAAGTTTTCTTCATAGCGAGCCATGAATTCGGCTTTGGTGTGGCGATGTTCTTGCGTACCGTGATGCTCGATGGCATAACAAGCCGTCAAGCTGGCGATCCGACCGGTAACTGGCATCGGCAAGCCTGCCAAGTAACCTCGCACAAATCCGGCGCGGAATGCATCGCCTGCTCCAGTCGGGTCGGCCACAATTGTGGGCTTAGCCGCTGGAATCTCATAAACTTGGCCATTTTGGTAGATTGTAGCACCTTCGCCGCCTTTGGTAACAACCGTTAGGCCAACGACTTGATGCAATTCTTCCTCGGTGCAGCCAATTTTTTCTGCCATCATGGCAAATTCATAATCGTTGCCGATCAAGGCTGCGGCGCTGCGGCAGCCTGCCAGCAATTCTGGGCCGTTCATGCGGGGTGCTTGCATGCTTGGGTCATACAAGTAGGGAATATTGTTGGTTTGGCATTCGATCACTAGTTGCGCCATGGCAGCCGGATCGTTTGGCGCGATAATCACGAAATCGGGGCGATGCCCGTCGAGTGGCAAGCGTTGGCGATGAGCTTGCGCCATCGCACCAGGATAGAAGGCAGTAATTTGGTTATCGGAAAGGTCGGTGTTGATAAAGCACGAAGCCGTAAAATCACCTTCGATCACTTTGATCAAGCCGGTATCGACCCCAGCGTTTTCCAGCCAAGTGCGATATTCGCTGAAATCTTCGCCAACTGTGCCCATAACCGTGGGACGTTCGCCAAGCAAAGCCAAGTTATAGGCAATATTTGGCCCAGTGCCGCCACGCATGCGCTTCATTGATTCTACCAAGAAGCTCACGCTCAACACGTGAACTTTATCGGCCAAAATATGATCTTTGAATTGCCCAGGAAACACCATGATGTAATCGTAGGCAATTGATCCAGCTACAACAATCCGCACGAACAAACTCCTATATGAGAACGATACCGCTGCTATGCTACGTGGATAGCAGCGCTCACTGCAATTTATAGTGCGTCCGAATGACGCGGCTAACCTCGGCCAACAGGCCAAGCGCGTGATCGGCATGGCTTGGCTCGTGTTGAGCGAGACCATGCGCGATAGTTAATAACGAGCCATCAAGTATGCGACTGTTGAGAATATCGTGATCGAGTGCTTCACGTAATAATTCAGTCCATTCATTGACGACATCACTGACCTGAATTTCAGCCAGTTGGGCGGGATCACTGGGCAAACATTCCCAAATAATTGCCCCGCCATTTTCTAAATAATCATTAATGCCCTTGCCACAAGCTAGCAAATCTTGGCGTTGCTCTTTGCTGCACACCAACACCCGCATGCCGCTATTGATCAACAAAGGCCAATCGACAGCTGAACCAGTTGGAGCAATACCACAAGCAATTGGGCTATGTTGAATGGTTTCAGCCAGCAAACTATAGGCCTCAGCTTGGCTAATTGAGCTAAATGGGTGCGCTTGGGCATTCCAAAATGGCTCAATCAAACAGACCCAACCTTGGATATCGTGGATGCGCAATTCGCGAGCTAGCCAACCAATCCGTAAGTGTAAATGTTGTGTCAAGACCTCGCGCAAGCGTTGATCGGCCAATAAAGGGCGTTCTTGGTCATCGATAAGCGTCAAGCCCAAGCTCAACGGCCCATATAAACCAAAACCTAAGGCTTGCGGCAACAACTGGCGATCATTAAGCCATGGCGTATGATCAAGCAATTGTTCAACGCTGTCAACTGCCACATGACCAACCGTATTTTCGAGATAGGCCAATTGATGGGCTTCAAGCTGGCGTTCGAGCTGAGCTAGATCGAAGTGTGGGTCGCTGTTCAAGCCAGGAAAACCATGGGTGCTCAAACGCCATAAGGGCTGCGCAACAAAGGTTGGGGCAATCGGATAGCCCTGAGTCCAACGCATTTGGGCCGCCCATGCACTTGCCTGATTGGTATAGGGCAGATCAAATGGTGCGATCGCTTGACAGCGAAACTCACTTGCCAGCGTTGGCGGCATTGGCAGCCTCAACCATGGTTTGTAATTGTTCAGCAAAGGGCGGGTAGGCAATGCCTTGTTCGGTAATAATTGCTGTTACCAAATGCGCCGGAGTCACATCAAAAGCCGGATGCGCCACCTTAATGCCTGCTGCCGCAATTGCCTGTTGCCCAATATGGGTTACTTCTTGGGTTGAACGTTGTTCGATTGGAATTGCCGCGCCATCGGCGGTCTGCAAATCAATGGTCGATGTTGGCGCAGCAACATACAGTGGAATATTGTGCGCTTTGGCTAACACTGCCAGCCCATAAGTGCCGATTTTATTGGCAACATCGCCATTTGCCGCAATCCGATCCGAGCCAACGATAATACAATCAACCTGGCCTTGCTGCATAAAATAAGCAGCCATGTTATCGGTAATTAAGGTTAAATCGATGCCTGCCTGTTGCAATTCCCACGCGGTGAGTCGTGCGCCCTGCAAAAATGGCCGCGTTTCATCGACCCAAACATGAATTGGCTGCCCATCTTCATGGACTGCGCGAATTGGTGCGAGCGCCGTGCCATAGGCTGCCGTGGCTAAACCACCAGCGTTGCAGTGGGTCAGCACATTGCGCGATTGGGCCAAGAGTACTTTGCCATGCTGGCCGATTGCCCGACACATAGCCTCGTCTTGGTCGCGAATGGCCTCGGCTTCAGCCAATAAACGCTGACGTAATTGATCAACCTCAAGTGTGTGATTGGCTTGGGCTACGTCAAGCATGCGCTGAGTGGCCCAAGCTAGATTGATCGCCGTAGGCCGCGTGGCATCAAGCAGCGCTTTGGCTTTAGCTAGTTTTTCGAGTAATTTACTGCTGGTTTGGGCGGTGCTGCGTTGGGCGGCCAAGGCCATGCCATAGGCTGCCGTGATGCCGATTGCTGGAGCGCCTCGCACTTGCATTGAGCGAATCGCCTCGATCACGCTATTTAAATCCTCACAACGTACAATATCCAGCGTTGCTGGCAAAAGACGTTGGTCGATCAAACAGGGAACTTCATCCCACCAAACAGTTTTAAGTACGTCAGCCATTGGTTGCATTACACAAAAAAACCTCTCAGAGAGAGGCCCGCATGCTCAAACTCATCTATCAGGCCGAACCTGCAGGATTTGGCACCTTCCAAATAATGGGGTTGCCGGGCTTCGTCGGGCCAGTCCCTCTGCCCATCTCGATGAGAGATCGCTTATTCACTGATTTTCCACAGTTCGGTAGGCGATTATAGCATAGTCAATTGCTTGTGACAAATGGCTTTTAGCGCGGTTTGGGCAGGTTGCCCAAGTTGGCTCAGTTGCGATCAAGCCGAAAGATCGCTGCATCGGGATTGGCTCGTTGACATACGCGATCACGCAACAGTTCGGCGGCGACCACGCTATAGGTAATGCCATTGCCGCCATAGCCTAGCGCCAGCAAAATCCGTGGCTGATCGGGCAAATTGTCGATGTAGGGCAAGCCATCCTTGGTTTCGCCAAAGGTTCCAGCCCAGCGATAATCGACATGCAAGGGGATCTGCGGAAACAATTGATTAAAACGTTTAGTTAATTTGGCAGCCTTACGTTCGAGTAGGGCATCGCGCTTGGCAGGCAGATCAATCTGATCATCTTCGCCGCCAATAATGGCTCGGCCTTCGTTGGTGGTACGCAAGTAGACATATGGACGAGCGCTTTCCCAAATCAAGCATCGTTCATACCAGCCACTAAAATCGGTTAATGGCTCGCTTGCCAGTGCATAGCTACTGCGAAATTTCACCAACTTGGGCTTGATATAGTGTTGCGCTTCATAGCCCGCCGCCAAAATCAGATATTTGGCATGAATGCGATAGCCAGTTTCGGTGGTGACCGTTACACCGTCGCTGTTGCTTTGCCATTCTTTGGCAACCGTGCGATCAAAAATTTGTACGCCACGTTGCGCCGCCTGCTTGAAAAGTGCATGGGATAGTTGAAAGGCATCAACTTCGCCTGCACTGTAGGAATATAGCGCCGCCGGAGCGGTAAAACTAAACCGTTCGCCAATCGCGGCTTTGTCGAGCAAATCGAGTTTGAAGCCATGAGCTTGACGTAAGGCGAATTCTTGGCGCAATTGTTTGACATGCCAGCGACTACTAGCGAGATATAAACTGGTTTTGTATGAAAAATGGTCTGCTACACCAACTTTTTGGGCTAAATCGGCAACCTTATCAATTGCCTCGCGACATAGGTGATAGGCGCGAACTGCCTGTTGCTCGCCAACCAATTTAACCAATTCAGTTAGCGGCGTATCGATTTCATATTGCAGCAAGGCGGTGCTGGCGCTAGTGCTGCCCCCAGCAAGCTCACGTTTTTCCAGCACTACCGTATCGATATTAGCCTCGCTGAGGTAGTGAGCGATCAGTGCTCCGCTAATGCCGCCGCCAATCACCACAACCTCACAGGTTAAATCGTTCTGCAAACGAGGGTAGATATTTAATAAGCCATTTTTAACTGCCCAAAACGGATATCCGCTATGTAAATCCATTGCTTGGCTGCTCCTGATATGTGCGCTTTGGGCAAGCCTTGAGCAAGGGTTATGCCGCTAGATCAAGGGTAATCTTGGCTGATTAATCCTGTGTAGCCAAAGCATACATCGCCACAATCCGACCATTTGGATCGCAGGATTGCTCTTGGAAGCCCAAGGATTGATAGAGGTTGCGGGCGGCATGATTATGTTCGCGGTAGCTTAACCAGACCTGCTTTATATTCTCAAGGGCTGCGACCTCGGCTAAAATTGCCTGCATTGCTGCGCGGCCATAACCGTGGCCTTGATACGCTTGATCGATCATTAATCGCGCAACTCGATATTGGCCAGTATTAGGGCTAATGCCATAAACTGCCAAGCCAACCAATGCATCGGCTTGGGTCAGAATCGCGCGAATCTGCATGGTTGGGTAAAACTGAGTTTCGGCAATTGAATAGAGGTTGGATGCGACAAAATCTTGCTGTTCGGCAGGCAAGCTTAATTCGCAACATGCTTGCCAATTTTCGCGAGTAATTGGAGTTAAATGCACAATTGTCATTGCCATTTCCTTGCTTTGTTATTAATACGTGAATATAAACAAATTTGATATAGGAATCAATGTTGAGCTAAATACAATCATCTTCGCTGAATCGTAGAGAAACATCGGTGTAGGTGATCGTTGGGGTAATTAGCACAGTCATTTCGATAATCGGACATTCCATTGAGGCTAATTCTAGCGTGCGATTTGGCTCTCTAATAAAGATATCATCCCATCCATCTAGATTTTTTTTCATTCACATAATATTGAACGATCTCAGCAGGTGCAAGCTCTGTGATATAACTGACGGTTCGGCCATGCTGGTTCAAGGCAAGCGGCGTAGGCGTGCTTGTGAACTGGGCTGAAGCTGGATACATAATGTTGGGCATGCTTGTCCGTTTCACTCCATCCGCAGTACAGCCAACGCATAATAAAAGGATTACAATGCTGTGCCACCACATTTGCTTGTTCATTGAACCTCCATTGAATTAGATGCTTGAAAAGTTTTGACTAAATGTCGTTATGTGTAGTGTAGAACAATCAAATGGATGCAAAATGGATCTTGGATGATTGTTTGCTGGATTTTGAGATAGACAAAACCCTGCTGCACTGCAACAGGGTTTTGCAACGAAAAGGTTATGGTGCTAAAAATGATTAATGACCAAATGCCTTCAAGGTCAATGCGCCACCAGCTAGCGTTGCCACATTCGTGAAGCCGCTTTGGCGCAAAATCCGGTAGGCGATGTAGCTGCGCATGCCAACCATACAGTGTAAGCGAATTGGTCGCCCTTCGGCTTGGGCTTTGAGGCTTGGAATCGCGGTGCGTAGTTCAGCCAGCGGCAGATTTATCGCTTCTGGAATGTGCCACGCTGCATATTCATCAGGGTTGCGCACATCAACGATCAGCGCATGCTCAGTGATCGCGGGATATTCCTCGGCATACCAGAATTTCACCGTGCCATCGAGCAGGTTGCTGGCCAAAAATCCAGCCATGTTAATGGGATCTTTGGCCGAGCCATAGGGCGGCGCATAGGCCAACTCAAGCTCAGTCAAGTCGTGGACGCTCATTTTGGCGCGAATTGCCGTCGCCAAGACATCGATGCGTTTATCCACGCCAGCGCCACCAACGATTTGCGCCCCTAGAATTCTCCCATCGGCAGGGGCAAATAAGAGCTTGAGATGCATTGGTTGAGCATCAGGGTAGTAGCCAGCGTGATCATTGGGGTGCAAATAGATTTTGTGATAGGCGCGTTGGGCGCGTTGCAGGCTCTTTTCCGAGGCTCCGGTCATGGCACAAGTGGTTGTATGCACTTTGACGATCGCCGTGCCTTGGCTGGAATGATAGCGACTGCTGCGCCCAAGCATATGCTCCGCCACGATGCGGCCTTGGCGGTTAGCCGGCCCCGCCAGCGCAATCAAGGCTGGTTGTTGCAACACCGTATCTTGCACTTCAATCACATCGCCAGCAGCATAAATCGCTGGGTCGGAGGTTTGTAGATGCTGGTTGACGGCGATGCCGCCACGTTCGCCAAGCGTCAGGCCAGCGGTTTGGGCTAATTGGCTGGCTGGCCGCACCCCAACCGCCATAATCACCAGATCGGTTTTGATCTGCCGCCCATCGCTGAGATGTACAGCGATTTGCTGGTTGGTTGGTACAAAGCGTTGAGCGCTGGCCCCAAGATGCAATTTAACCCCATGTTGTTGCAGCAAATCAGCAACTTCGCTAACCATCTCATGATCGAACAAGGGCAACACTTGCTTGGCCAGCTCAACTAGCTCGACGGTTAGGCCACGCTGTTGCAAGGCTTCAATCGTTTCGAGGCCAATATAGCCAGCGCCGATGACCACCGCATGGCCTGCGCCATCAGCCAATAATTGATTGATCTGATCAACATCGGGGATTGTGCGAACTGTGTGAATTTGGGGTAAATCGCTGCCAGGAATCGGCAATTGTAAGGCTTGACTGCCGACCGCAATCAACAATTTATCGTAGCGCTCTTGGATTGGCGTGGGCTGTTGGGGTGTTTTGATCGTCACAGTTTTTTGCTGAGGATCGATGGCGATCACCTCGTGTTGTAAGCGTAGGTCGAGATTAAAGGTTTGGCGCAGATATTCAGGGCTGGCAACTAAGAGCTTTTCGCGCTCAGCGATTGTGCCAGCGATATGGTAGGGCAAACCACAATTGGCATACGAAACATACTCGCCGCGTTCCAACACCACAATCTCGGCATGTTCGTCGAGCCGACGGAGGCGGGTGGCGGCACTCATGCCAGCAGCGACCCCGCCGATAATCATAATTTTCATCACAAGCCTCAAATTTAAATGGCAACATCGATTGCTACTTAATTGATGCAGCTTGCAGCGATTTTGTTACATTCTTCACAACAGGGTTTGGGCAGCGGATGAGCAAGCCAGCATCAAATTCAATCATAAAACGTTTGCCGCTGAAATAGGTGATTAGATGGTTGACGAAAGCGTACCAATTCGCTACTTAGATGAAGACTAACTGACATATTTAAAAACCCTGCTGCATTGCAACAGGGTTTTGCTTAACAAGTAATGATTGGTTGAATTTAGAAGTTACGGTCGAGTACGTAGTCGGCGATTTCGCGCAGCAGCTCTTTGGCATCTGATGGCGGGAAGATATCGAGTGCTGCTAAGCCACGTTGGGTAATCTCACGGGCTTGAGCGATGGCTTGATCGATCCCACCAAGCTGCTTCACTTGGCTAATTGCTTGGGTAACTTGCTCATCACTAAGCTGTTCATATTGATCAAGCAAGTTGACCAACGGATGCTCATGATGATCTTTGACTGCCAAGATCAAAGGCAAGGTGATGGTGCCTTCGCGTAAATCGTTGCCAGCAGGCTTGCCGAGGGTTTCCTCGGTGCTGACGAAATCGAGAATATCATCGACAATTTGGAAGGCTAAGCCAATATCATAGCCATAACGGGCGGCGGCCTCAATTTCTTCAGGGCTGCCACCACCACAAACCACCCCAGCGGCGGCAGCGGCTTCAAATAAAGCGGCAGTTTTGCCACCAATTTTGGCGTAATATTGTTCGAGGGCTGTTGCCGTTGGGAGCGTGGCCATGACGGGGTGTAATTCAGAGGCTGAAATCGTCATAACCGATTCGGCGAAAATCTGAATTACGCGTGGATCGGGAGCTAGTGCCATTTCGCCAGCAGCCACCGCAAACAGGTAATCACCAACCATCAATGCTACGCCTTGATCCCATTTGGCATGGACGGTAACTTTGCCGCGGCGGCGGTCGGCATCATCGACTAAATCGTCGTGAACCAAACTGGCTGCATGAATCAACTCGACAGCAGTTGCCGCATGCAAGCTATCGCTCAAACGGTAGCGCCCTAATTGTGATGCAAGCAGAACCATCATGGCTCGTAAACGCTTGCCACCAGAGCTAACAATGTGTTGACCAGCAGCCGTGATCAGCGCCGATTGCGATTCGACTCGCTGCATAATGCGATCTTCGACGGCTTGCAGATCATGGCGTAACGTGCTTGGGATTTCCAATTGTTTTAATGTGTGCGTCATAGCACGCTTCCTAATAAATTCGGTCTTTGTGAAAGTTATCGCGTACAGCAAAGCATACCCGAAAACGATCCTAGCGTCAACGGATTTGCCGCTGGCTTTAGGCTCGGTTACACTAAGGCCTAGGCTATCTGAGAGCTTTGTGAGAGGTTTTGAAAGCCGCTAGGAGTATACGCAATGCTGACCGTTGAAGATATTTTGGCAATTTTGCCCCATCGCCCGCCATTTCTGTTGGTTGACCGCATTTTAGAGATCGAAGATGGCCTGCGAGCAGTGGGCTTGAAAAACGTCACCATGAACGAGCCATTTTTCGTGGGCCATTTTCCAGGTCGGCCTGTGATGCCTGGCGTATTGATTGTCGAAGCCCTAGCTCAAGTTGGGGCGGTAATCATTTTGCGCCAGCCAGAGTATGTTGGCAAAATTGTGATGTTTGCTGGGATTGATGATTTTCGTTTCAAGCGCCCAGTTACGCCTGGTGATACACTTAAATTAGAAGTAAGCCTTGATAAAATGCGCCGTCGCATTGGCAAAGGCCAGGCTAAGGCCACGGTTGATGGCACAGTGGTTGCCGAAGGTGGGCTAATGTTTGCAATTGTTGATTAGAAGATTGCCGTAAACATTCGCCTACAGAAGGAGTCTGTTGTGGATACGTTCAATGTTGAGCTACGAGATAAGCTCATTCTGGTGGTTGATGATGAACCACGTTTAGTCACATTTATGCGCGTTAATCTCGAAGCCGAGGGTTGCCGCGTGATTAGCGCCGAAAATGGCCGCAAAGCGCTGGAAAAAGTGCGCGAAGATATGCCCGATGCGGTGCTGTTGGATATTATGATGCCTGGCTTGGATGGCTATGAAACCCTGCGCCGCTTACGGGAATTTTCGTCGATTCCAGTGATTTTTCTGACTGCCAAAGATGAAGAGGATGATCGGATTCGCGGTTTGGAGCTTGGTGCTGATGATTATATTGGCAAGCCATTTAGCCATCGCGAGTTGGTCAGCCGCTTGCGGGCAGTGCTGCGTCGCCATTATGTGACCCCAACTCAAGCGGTTTCGACCACCAAAATCGACGACCGTTTGACCGTCGATTTTGATCGGCGCGAGGTCTTGGTCAATGGTGAACGGATCAGCTTGCGGCCAACCGAATACCGCTTGCTCTATCATTTGGTGCAAAATGCTGGCTTTGTGATGCCGCACGAAACCTTGCTAGCCAAAGTTTGGGGGCCAGAATATCGCGACGAAAGCCATTATTTGCGCTTGTATGTGACCTATCTGCGCCAAAAAATCGAAGAAGACCCCGCTAACCCACACTATATCTTAACCGAACGCGGGGTTGGCTATCGCTTTGTTGATTTCAAGAAGAAGCACGACGAATAACGCCTATTTACGCGTAGATGCTCAATGCCGAAATAAGCATTGAGCATTTTTTATTGCTGAGGAGTGATAGATGATCAATTGCTCCCACTATTGCAATGATCAGGTATAGCAGTTCTTTACATTCGACGCTATAGGTGAATCAGGCTGCTTGTTTTGGCTTAAATAAAGCTTCGATTGCAATGCGCGGGCTGCTCAAAATTGGAATATTTTGTTGACATAATTGAATTGCTCCTGCCATCGATGCTTGAGCCAATACAATCACATCAACCTGATCGATTGTTTCAAGCACAATGGCAATCTGTTGCAAATAGCTGGCTTGATCGTTGGCGAGAAAGGACTTCCATGCATCCAAACAGCAATAATCACGAATTTCGATGGTTTTGGCTTGGTGTTGCGCGATTGCATTGAGGAGGGCATAGGTTGGCTCAAGTGTGCTGGTTAAAGCCGCAACTACCGCGATTCGCGAGCCAGTTGCAATTGCTTGTTCTGCCATCGCCCGATCAACTCGTATCACGGTGGGGTCTAAAGTTTCGGCCAAGCCGCCCAGCGTCGAGCATGTGCAAACGATCCGTTCTACGCCATTGGCTTGGAGTTGCTTAATTATTTGAGTGAGTTGTTGGCTAATGGCGGACGTTAATCCTTCTTGACGAGCTTGTTCAAGCAAGGTTGGCATAACGACATGCTCAACCGTACAGTTTGGCTGGATTTCGCCAACCAATTGCTCAAATGTAGCGACATGCATGCTGGCGGTGTGAATAAACCCGATGCTACTAATCATACTGTTGCTAACCTCAGCAAATTGTTTTGCAGCTTGAGATCCATGAAACTACCTTTAAGCTTGATCCTCAGTTTCTAGTTCACGAATGGTTAAGCCTAAGGATTGGGCAATTTCCAGTGCTTGGCGTGGTTCAATAATTAAGCCTTGTAGTTGCTTAGGCTCGATTTGCATGCCCCCAATCTGCGAGCCGCGAATATCAACATTGCTCAGGGTTGCTTGGCGAAAATTGGCTCGACTCAGGTCGCAGTTACGAAAACAAATATCGCTGAGTTTGGCTGCTTCAAAACTGATTTCAAGCATACGGCAATCTTCGAAGCGGACATGCTCAAGTCGCGCCGACCACCACACGCTATAATCAAGTTGGCATGTGCTAAACACCAGATGTTCAGCTTGAGCCTCGACAAATTTCATGCCGCCTAAGCGCGAATTGCGCCATTCTAGCCGCTCTAGGTGGCTTTTCTCCCAATTGGCGTGGCTTAGATCACATTGCTCAAAGCTGCTATCGACTAGTTGCGATTGTTGCAATACCACTTGATTGAATTGGCATTGACGTACTAGCGATTGCTCCATAAAAATATCTTTGGCGCGTTGTTGATTGAAATTAAGCTGCTGAATAATTAATTGAGCGTAGTTGCTGTTATCGCTCAAGCTGAGTTCGCTGACGGTTTTTAGCTCGGCTGGAGGGCAATGTTGGGGTGGCGTGATGCCTTGATAGCGTTTGCGGCGTGGGCGTACCATGAAATTCAACCTCGCAGGACTAAACGAACAGATGTGTTATTTTAATCCAGTTGGCGAATTTAGCAACATAATCAAGAGCGCTTACCATGTAGCGTAAGCGCTCTCGATTTTTGAATTAAACCAGAGGTTTGAGGTTGGCGACGATCGCTGCGCGGCGTGGCTCAAGGAATGGCGGCAATACCACCGATTCACCCAGCGTCGCAGGATCTTCATCGACGGCAAAGCCTGGCCCATCGGTGGCAATTTCAAACAAAATGCCATTTGGCTCACGGAAGTAGAGGCTGCGGAAATAGTAGCGATCAATTTCGCCGCTGGTGCGGATGCTTAATTCGCGCAAGCGTTGGGTCCAGCCATGATATTCTGCTTCGTTGGGGGTGCGAAACGCCACATGATGCACGCCACCAGCGCCAGGCTGAGCTGGAGCCAAATCAGGCTGGACGACAACATGCAATTCGGCGGCGGCTCCACCAGCACCCATTTCATAGACATAAACTGGATATTCGTTGCCTTCGTTGAGGCTATATTGACGAACTTGGCGCATATTCAGGGCTTTGGTCAGCACAATATCGGTATATTCGAGCTGCGGTATGCTCAGCCGAATTGGCCCAAGCCCACGAATTTGGTGTTCGGCTGGCACTGGGCTGGCATCCCATGGCGTGTTGGCATCGCCAGTGCCAGCATCATCAATTAAGCTCAGGCGTTGGCCTTCATTATCAGCAAAATCGATGGTTAAACGGCCATCACGTTCGATCAACCCACTATGTTTGACTGCTTGTTGGCTCAAATGCTCAGCCCACCATTCGAGGCTGGCTTTGCCCGTGACCCGCAGCGCGGTGTTGCAAATGCTATGCGTGCCGCGTTTTTCAGGCGGAGTTGGCCAATCGAAAAAGGTGATGTCGCTGCCTGGCGTGCCTGCGCCATCAGCATAAAATAGGTGATAGGCACTCACATCATCTTGGTTGACGGTGCGCTTGACCAGTCGCATGCCTAAAACTTGGGTATAAAAACGATAATTTTCGCGCACATTGGCGGTTACTGCCGTAAGATGGTGGATTCCGGTTAATTGCATAGGTGCAGGCCTCGTTACAGGATTCTAGCTCGTCTTCACTTCCACTTGTATTGTACAACTATTTTGAGATTGACATAAGCTTTGGAAATCTAACGCTTGACTTAAAACATACTATAAGGTATGTTTTGTTGTAGCTAAATTCAATCGAACGAGGATACAATGCAAGCTATCACAATTATCGGTGGGGGAATTGGCGGTTTATGTTTGGCGATTGGCCTGCAACAACGCCAGATTCCAGTGCAAATCTATGAGGCTGCGCCAGTATTACGGCCTGTTGGTGCGGGCATTTTACTCGCTCCTAATGCCATGAATTTGCTCGAACGCTGGGGCTTAGCGGAAACTGCGCGGCAGCGCGGGTTGTGTTTAAGCAACTTGGGCGGCAGCGAATTTGGGGTTTTGGATGCGCAAGGCCGAAGTTTGCTGGCTGGCTTTGATCTGAATGTGATGCGTGAGCGCTTTGGCCAAGAATTGGTGACGATCAGCCGTGCTGCCTTGCATCAACTGCTGCTTGAAGCCTTGCCCGCCGATTGTTTGCACATCGATAAGCGCTTGGTTGGCTTGCAACAAACGGCTGATTCGGTCAAAGTGCAATTTGCTGATGGCACAACCATCGAAACGGCTTGCTTGATTGGGGCGGATGGCTTGCGCTCAGCCGTGCGCGAGCAGATTTTTCCCAATCAACGCTTGCGGTATTCGGGTCAAACCTCGCATCGAGCCTTGGTTGAGTTTGATTATCACGAATTGGGCCAGCCCGTGGCCGCCGAAATTTGGGGCGCTCAACTGCGTTTTGGCTACACTCCCGTTGGGGGAAATTTGGTGTATTGGTATGCAACTAGCCTTGCTGCTCAAGGCCAGCGCGATGTTTCGCCTGCTGCCGCCCGTGAACTGTTGCTAACCCAAGCTCACGATTTGCCAACCGTGGTTAAAACCTTGATTGAACGTACACCCGATGCGGCGTTATTGCGCACCGATATTAGCGATTTGGCGCATTTGAAAAATTGGTATTATGGGCGAGTTGGTTTGCTGGGTGATGCTGCTCATGCCACCACACCGAATCTGGGCCAAGGTGGTTGCCAAGCCATCGAGGATGCTTGGGTTTTGGCCGAAATGTTGGAGCGTTACGAACAATCACAGCTCGCATTTTTGCACTATCAACGATGCCGCATCAAAAAAGCCCGCACAATTGTTGATACCTCGTGGCGGATAGGCTCATTGGTGCATTTGCCGTATGCATGGCAACAAACTTGGCGCAATCGGCTGTTGCGGCTTGTACCTCGTAGCTTCGGTCAACGCCAAACCAATGGTATCTATGAATTGAATTTTTAAAAATATTAACGAGAAAACAAATAGCCTTGATTGATTCTTGAAAGAACGATGATTTTAGGGATATCACCAGTTGCGCTTTAGGGGGTGCAGGGGGATGAAAACACCCTGCGTTCCCCGCCTTGAGGCGGGGCGGAGGGGTGGTGATCATGAGCTATGCATGGATTTGATTGAGGAATCATAAATTTATAGGATCAAAAAAGGCTGTCGCAGCATCGAGACAGCCCACCATACACAACGCTGTGTACTGGTTATTTGGTTATTTAGCAGTGCAGCGAAAGGAGCAGGTGGGTGCGCAGGTTATTCCAGGTTGGGCTGTTCATGAGGCTTTGCTTGTCGCGAGGGCGGGGCAGATCGACCGTAATCACTTCTTTAATTGTGGCTCCAGGGCCATCGGAGAAAACCACAATTCGGTCGCTGAGGTAGATCGCTTCATCAATATCGTGGGTGACCATCACCACGGTTTCGGTGCGGGCATCGCCACTCCAGAGGCCCAATAATTCTTCTTGCAGGCTGCCACGAGTCAGCGCATCGAGCGCTCCAAATGGCTCGTCAAGCAGGAGCATGCGGGGGTGAACGGCAAAAGCGCGGGCAATCGCCACCCGTTGGCGCATACCGCCGGAGAGTTGCATTGGTTTTTTGTGCATATGGTTGCTCAAACCAACCCGCGCCAAGACATCGTTGGTCAGGGCTTTACGCTCGGCTTTGCTCATTTCAGTCTGGACTGAATCGACCGCTTCGTAGACATTTTGATAGACCGAAAGCCATGGCAACAACGAATAATGCTGAAATACCATGGCTCGCTCAGGGCTGGGCGCAGCGATTGATTTACCATCAAATAGCATCGTGCCAGTGCTGATGCTGGTGAGGCCAGCGATCATATTTAAAAGGGTGCTTTTGCCACAGCCGGAGTGGCCGATAAAACTAATAAATTCGCCCGATTGAATCGTCAGATCAATATCGTGCAGGATGTTAATTTGGCCTTGACCACTAGGATAATTTTTGCCCACGCTGCTAATTTCAAGCAGCGGAGCAGGCTCCATCGGTAGAATTGCGGTGTTGGGCGTGGTGCGCGGTAACAAACGTGGAGCCATTAGTGACCTCCTTCTTGCCAAGCGGCCATACGTTGACCAATCAAACTAAACAAACGATCCAGGGCTAAACCGGTAATCCCGATAACCAAAATAGCACTCATAACCCGTTCCAACGAAAGCGCGTTCCATGAATCCCAAACGAAGAAGCCCAAACCTGTGCCCCCAGCCAACATCTCGCCTGCCACAATCACCATCCAGGCAATCCCCATCGAGAGCCGCATGCCAGTTAAAATGGCTGGAAAAGCTGCGGGCAACAACACTTTGCTGATATAGCGCCAACGACTAAACCGAAAGACCTTGGAAACAGCCTTGAGGTCGGCAGGAATATTTTGCACGCCCATGGTGGTGTTGACCAAGGTTGGCCAAAGCGAGGTGATCACAATCGCAAAAACCACAGCTTTGGGCGCATTATGCAGCACTGCCAATCCCAACGGATACCATGCCAACGGCGAGACAGGCCGCAAAATCTCGATGACTGGAGCCAGCATTTTGCGCAGCGCAGCACTACTTCCAAGCAACATACCTAGTGGGATGGCGATCGCGATGCCAATCCCCCAGCCAGTGAAGACCCGCCCCAACGAAGCCATCAACTGAATCCCGATGCCTTTATCATTGGGTCCGTTGTCGTAGAAGGGATCGCTCAAAAGCTCACGTAAGGTGCTGGCGGTTGCCAGCGGGGTTGGCAATGTGCCGCCAGAAATCCATGCCGCAACTTGCCATAACCCGGCCAAAATCAACATTCCCATCAAAACTGGGCTAAGTGTTTGCCAAATTGCGTTGAGCCAGCGGCGGATGAGGGTTGGCGCTGAACTCTCACGCCGTGGAATAACTTCGATCATTTGTGCCATGGAAGTGCTCCTTGTCTGGTTGGCAATCGAGTGGCTGGTGTGTCAGCGACTGAAGCCGTGTTACTTCAGTCGCGAAGGTGTGTCGTGATGGCCTGCGGGCTAGGATGGGCTTTTGGGATCGAAGGTTTGTTGATCGAGCGTGACGGTGAATGGCTGTAAATCGTCGCCTGCCACGGTGAGGCTCATTTCTTTGGCGACTTCAGCATACAAATCACGCATAATCAACTTGTCGGCGATGGCGGTGTAGTCGGGAGCGCTTGGCAAGAGGCCAAAGCGCACATACTGGGCCATAAACCAAATTGCATGGCTGCGTTGCGGCGCATTGACCGCACCATCCTGATAAAAAACCATGCTTTTGCTTGGCTCAAACGTGCGTTCGCCTAAGGTTGCCCCAAGGTTGTATTGGCCCTTCAAACGCGCTTCGATCACATCGGCTGGAGCGTTGACATAGGCTTGACCGCCAATAACTTTAGCGGCTTCGCTACGATTATTGAAATCGTCAAGCCATTTTGAGGCCTCAAGGATGGCCTTCATGATTTTCTTGAGGTCATCGCGGCGTTTTTCGGCAAAACTTGGATTGACCACCAAGGCTTTCTCTGGGTGTCCCGCCCACAGATCTTGGGTTGCTAACACAGTTTCGCCAATGCCCTCTTTGACTGCGACCCCGTTCCATGGCTCGCCCACGCAGAAGCCATCCATCTCGCCGATGCGCATATTGGCAACCATTTGCGGTGGTGGAATTGTGATAATTTTGACGCTATTTTGATCAACGCCAGCGGCAGCAAGCCAGTAGCGCAGCCAAATATCGTGGGTTCCGCCTGGGAAGGTGCCTGCAAAGGTGGCGGGTTTATCAGCAGGGCGTTGGCTGATCAGCGCTTTGAGTTTGCTGGGGTCGCCATACCCCACCTCTTTGGCGAGGGCACTGCTGAGCGTAATGCCTTGACCATTTTGGTTCAAAATCATGGCAATTTTGAGTTCGCTTTCGGCCTTGCCGCCAACACCAGTGTAGACCGAGAAGGGCATTCCAAACAAACAGTGGGCAGCATCGAGGTCGCCAGTTAACAGCTTATCGCGTACATTGGCCCACGAAGCCTCTTTAACCACCTCAACGTTAACCCCATATTTTTGGTATAAGCCCAAGGTATGTGCCATCACCACCGAAGCACAGTCGGTCAGCGGAATAAAGCCAATTTTGATTGGGCGCTCACCAGTTTCGCTAGCACTTTCGCTACCACCACAGGCGGTCAAAAAGCTGGGCATGGCAACGGCAGCACCAAGTGAAGCTGCGGTTTTAAGAAAATTGCGACGGCTGATTTTTGACATTGGAAGCTCCTCCGTGAAACCTGTGGCACACATCAAACGCTTGGGAGATAGCAATTATTCATCTAGTCGTTAGATCAATAATTGGGCACGATTCACCCACATTGGTGAGGCTGCATGGCGTTGCAGGAGCTATCGCGAAACGAACAGGTTTGTTAGCGCACCGTCATTGGTGGAAACTGCATTCATTGCAGGGAGTTGAGCTATGAGCTTTGCCCCTCGATCGCTCGGCGGGGACAAGGGTGCTTTTAAGGGTAGATTTTACAATCCATTGATCACCACCCTTCCGT
>NZ_DOPT01000046.1:57832-83981 GCF_003512625.1 Herpetosiphon sp.
TAATCCCCCTGCACCCCCTCAAGTACATGGAGTGGTGAACAGGCATCTACCGATAAACCACGGAATTGGTGGTTCACAATAGAAAACGATTAAAACCCACCCCTTGTAAGGACAAGAGTGAGGGACACTAAATATTGACGCTCACATGGTCGAGAATTCGTTGCACCATCTGGCCCATAAACGGCTGTTCAGGCATAATTACCTGTTGAATGCCAAGATTGATTAATGCTTGGGCGCACGATGGGCCGACCGCTGCGACCAAGGCCTGTTGCATGGCCGCAATTAATGCTTGGGCTTGGCCTTGTTGCTCGGCAACGTGCAACAAATGGCGCACTTGAATTTGGCTGGTAAAGGTAAAAATATCGACCTGACCAGCAATTGCTTGTTCGATCAGCGCGAGCAGTGGGCTGATATCAGCAGGCAATTGCCATTCATACACACTATGTTCGTGGAGCACCGCCCCGCGTTCGCGGCAATAATCGGCTAATTTGCGATCGCGTTCGCCATAGTGCAACAAGCCAACGCCACGTTCGGCCAACTCAACTTGATCAAGGCTGTTGATCAGATCGTTGATGGTGTAGGGCGAGGCAGCGCTGATGCTTGGGCGTAATTCATAACGGCGTAACACGGCGGTTGGCTTAGGGCCACGGCAAACGAGGGTGGTTTTGGCTAACCCAGTCAACATGGCTTGCTCAAGCCCCACACTGGCAGCAGCATCAATTAATTGCTGCGTGCCAACCCCAGTCAACAAAATCAACAGATCGATCTGGCCTGCTTCAAGCTCTTGCAACACTGCCTGAGCGACTGGAGCCGCATCGACGCTGACCTCGCGTAAAGCTGGGGCATGGATTGGGTTCGCACCATGGCGACTGAGCAAGTTGGCTAATTCTGAAGCGCGGCGAGCTTCGAGAATTGCAATTCGTTGACCGTGTAAGCTACTCATTGGCTGCTCCGTTTGCCAGCGGCCATTGCTGGAACTGAGGCGGCTTCGCCAAATTTGATATTGATACCTTCGACGATTGGCCGTAATTGTACCGCACATGCCTTGAGTTCAGGTTGCTTGCTCATTGGGTCGGCGGCGTTGATGCTTAGCACATTCGGGTTGCCATCTTCCCAGTGAATTGGCATAAACAAACAGCCTGGCATGATTTCGGGATTGATTTGCACGATTGAGGTGCAACTGCCACGCCGCCCGATCACGGCGATTTTTTCGCCAGCGCTCACACCGAGCGTATTCGCATCGTCGGGGTGGATTTCGATAAAGCTGCCGTTATGGCGTTGATTGAGCTTGGCCACGTTGGCGGTGCGAGTGCGGGTATGCCATTGCTCCAATACCCGTCCGGTCGTCAGCCAAAATGGAAATTCGTAGCTTGGTACTTCGGCTGGCTCAACCGGAATCGTCACTTGGAAGTTGGCGCGACCATTGGCGGTTGCAAAACGACCATCGCTATACAAACGCACAGTGCCTGCATGATCTTCGGCGGGGCATGGCCATTGCAATGGGCCGTTACGTAGCCGTTCGTAGCTCACACCGCTCACATCAAGTGGGTAGCGGCCAGCGGTCAATCCTCGATATTCATCCCAAATCGCTTCAGCGTTGGCAAAATTAAGCTCGAAGCCCATGCGCTGGGCGACTGCTTGCACCAGCCACCAATCGGGCATGGCATCGCCTGGCGCTGGATAGGCTGGATTCAGCAAGGTAATATGCCGATCCGAGGCGGTGAAGGTGCCGATGCTTTCCGCCCATTGGGCAGCAGGCAAGGCAATATCGGCGTAGGCCAAACATGAGCTGGTATGATACACATCCTGCACAATCACCAATTCGGCTTTTTCGAGGGCAGCACGGATGGTGCTGTTATTGGGCATCGAGTGCAACGGGTTGGTGCCGATAATCCAAATTGCTTTGAGTTTGCCTTCGGCCAATTGGCTGAACATGGTTTGGGCATCAGGGCCAGGCGTAGCGCTGATACTGCCAATCGGAATGCCCCAGGCTTGCTCGATGGCGCTGCGATGTTCTGCTACATCAACCCGCCGATAGCCTGGCAATTGATGTGCGAGGTAGCCAACTTCGCGACCACCCATGGCATTGGGTTGGCCGGTTAGCGAGAATGGCCCACAGCCAGGCTTGCCGATTCGGCCTGTTGCCAAGTGCATGTTGATGATTGCGGTGGCTTTGGCAACTCCATTGCGACTTTGATTAACTCCCATGCTCCACATACTCAGGGTACGTTGGCTGGCAACCAGCATTGCCCCAGCGGTTTCGATTTCCTCAACCGTCAAACCTGTGGCCAAGGCGGTTTGGGCAGGTGTCCAACCAGCCACAGCCTCGGCGATTTCGCTCCAGCCAGTAGTGTGTTGGGCAATAAATTCATAATCAACTGCGCCATCACGAATTAGAATGTGCAATAAACCGTTGAGTAACGCTGTATCGCTGCCTGGGGCGGCGGCCAAATGTAAGCTGGCATAGCGCGAAGTTTGGGTGCGTCGTGGATCAACTACAATCAATTTAGCGCCATGCTTGCGCACTTGCTGCTCGATTCGGCGATAGACAATTGGATGGCATTCGGCGGTATTCGAGCCAACAATCAAGAAACAATCGGCTTGTTCAATATCGCTATAGCTACAGGGTGGGCCATCGGTTCCCAAAGTGCGAGTGTAGGCGGCAACGGCGCTGGCCATACACAAACGCGAATTAGCATCCATGGTGTTGGTGCCCATCAAGCCCTTGCAAAGCTTGGTCACCAAGTAGCTGGTTTCGTTGGTTAGTTGGCCCGAAAGATAAAAGCCAATCGCCTCATTGCCATGTTGTTGGCGAATTGCGTTCAGCCGTTGGGCAGCGTGGTCGAGGGCTTGATCGAGGCCAACCGAGTGTAGCGCTGCATTGCGATCGCTGCGAATCTGGGCATGAATTAGCCGTGTCGTGGGCGTGAGCATTTGCTCAATGGTTGCGCCTTTGATGCACAGCTTGCCTTGATTGGCGGGGTGAGCGCTATCGCCGTTGACCCGCACGACCTTGCCATCGTTGACGGTCAATTCAATTCCACAGCCAACGCCACAATATGGGCATTGTGAACGCACAACGTTACTCATGATGCTTATTCCCCATCCATAACGGCGAGTTCAGCAGCAATCCGCCCAGCCAATTGATCAACTGGGATTTTGCGAGCTTTAAGGGTTGCCAGTTGCTGATGGTTGCCACCAACAAATAGATCGAAAGCATCGACGATTGTGCCATCTTCGAGCCGCAAACGCTGAGCTTGCAAACCAATTTCGCCAACGTGATGCTGACCACAGGCGTGTACGCAGCCCGAAACTTTCAAATCGACGCGGCGTTCAGCAGGAATTAAGCTGGCCAATTCGGTGGCAACTTGCAACGATAATTCTTTGGTATCGCTCAAGGCAAAGTGGCAATAATCGCGACCTGTACAACTGACCAAACCGCGCAACGCCCCAGGTGCATGTGGTTGCAGCACTTGTAGCAATGGCTCAGCCAACAAGCGTTCGAGGCAGGTTTCGTGCACATTCGGAATCAGAATGTTTTGATCGGGGGTCAAGCGCAGTTCGCCAGTGCCATAGGCATCGGCCAAATCAGCGATTTCGACCATTTGCTCGGCGTTAGTTCGACCAACTGGCACTAATAAACCAACCGTTACAAAGCCAGCCTCTTGTTGTTGATGAATGCCCAAGTGGTCGCCGCTATGCTCAATCAACAACGATTCGCCAGCGCTGAAGAAGGCTTGACCAAACACCTTTTCAACTTCGGCCATAAAGCGCGGCATGCCCCATTCGCGAATCAGCCATTTCAAGCGGGCTTCGGTGCGTTTTTCGCGTGAGCCATTGTCGCGGAACACCGTCAAGACCGCGCGACAGAAAGGCAAGGCTTGTTCAGTGGTTAAGAAGATGCCTGCATCTTGGCCCAGTTGCGGCGATGTGCCGCCCAATGCTCCGCCCAGCGCTACGTGGAAACCGAGCACACGATAGCCATTAATTTCTTTGGCGGCAGGAGTCATGCCAATATCGTTGGCTCGGCTATGGGCACAATCGTGCGAGCAACCGCTGATCGTAATATTGAATTTGCGCGGCAAATCGCTGAACTCGCGGCCAAGCAAGGCCAACGAAACGCTTTGGGCAATGGGGGCAGCGTTGAAAATTTCTGCGTGGTGCAGGCCAGCCAAGGGGCAGCCCATCACATTGCGATAGTTATCAAGCCCAGTTTGTTGGGATGTTAGGCCAACATTTTGCAAGCGTTGAAACACTTCTGGCACATCTTCGATGCGCAACCAGCGCAATTGAATATTTTCGCGGGTGGTCAAATCCATGGTGTTGCGGCCAAAATCGCGCGAGATGCTGACGATTGCCCGCATTTGGCGCGTGCTCAGAATGCCATTGGGAATGCGCAGGCGTTGCATAAAGAAGCCAGGCGTTTGCTTGCGGTGTAACAATCCATACCATTTCAAGCGCTCAAGCTCATCTTCGGGAATCGCATCGAAGCCTAAGCGAGCATAGCGATACAGATCAGGCAAGACATCAAGCCCATTTTTGACCTTTTTGATGGTTTCAATTTGAACAGCCATGAGCTTCCTCCATAACAGCCTCAAGCATCAAGTCATCGTCGTATTCGCGAATTTGGCGCGGCGTGCAATCGTATAAACGGCGGAAGGCGGCGCTAAAGTGGGCGGCGCTGGCGTAGCCCAAGCGGCTGGCGATCGTTCCAATCGGCAAATTGGTGCTGGCAAGCAGCATATTGGCCTCGCTGAGCCGCAACATTTGTAAATAACTAAGTGGGCTAAGCCCAGTACAAGCCAGAAAATCACGTTGCAATTGGCGTGGGCTGATGTGTAAGGTTGAAGCCAATTGACTAATACTTGGTGGCCGCTCTAAGTTTTTCATCATCAAAGCTTGGGCTTTTTCGACCGACTGAGCTTGGGTTGGTGCATAACCATTTAAGGTTGTTTGGAAATCGAGCGCACTTAACAGCGCCAAAAAGGTTGTGGCCGCGTTTTCCAACGTCGCTGGTGGAGCTTCGGGCAGGGCTGCGATCGTGATTAATTGACGGGCTGCATGGAGCGCTGGTGGTGGCACGTAGCGGACTGCCAACAAGGGCGAACGAACTGCATCTTTGATCAAATAGGCATGGCGCTGATTGAATTGTGGATGTTGGTTCAGAAAATGCTGCCAACCATCGTTCGTCCAAGTCAAGTTGAGCCAATCGGTCGTTGCACCAGGCAAGTAGCGAATCCGCATCGGGTCGATCTGCGGGCTAGTCAAGACCAACGAGGTTGGAGCTTGACAAAAGCTGCGGTCGCCATAGCTGACATAGCGTGTGCCACTCAAGGTCAATTGCATCGACCAACTGCGCCAACGCTCGATTTGCGGCATCAGCGGGCGTTGGTCGGTAAAGCGCCGACGTTCGATGGTCAGGCCTGGGCGGCGAAAGAGCGGCAGCGTTGTCGCCCATTGCAAGTTATTCCGAAAACGCACCAATCCATTCATGGTCGGCCTACACTTCTAGGTAGCCAATGTCGAGAATCAACAGGCCGCTACCTTCACCGGCGACGCACACGTCGAGCACGGTTCCGGCGGAGTGTTCCTCAACGATGGCAAGTGACACATGAATTGCTGAATCGGCGGCTACCGGAAAGTAGCGTAGAACTTGACCATTGCGCAAAATTGAAACATTGACCAAGCTGCTTACGGTGCTGCCAGCTCGAAAATAGAGCATGCCCGTGGTGCGATCTGCTGGCACAACATAGCGCAGATCGAGCATTTGTGGGTTGAAAAAACCCTTGCCTTCGAATTCGATGATTGTATGCAGGAGCACTGGAGTGCCCTCACCCATAAACATGCCCATGACCCCGTCCTTTCGTTGATGTGGAGGATCGACGTTTGGGGGCAGTCATTGCCGAACATGAGCATCGCTGCTGCCTACGCTCGCAACGTTGAGAGCATGGGCAGGCGAGGTGAGGTATTGGTACAAGGAGTGTAGCAGAGGCTTCGCATATACAATACCATAGTGCTGGTTTGTGGCTATCGGGCAATTCTACCAGTGCTGCTTGTTGGGTTTTTGTGCAGGTTGTACAAGCTAGTTAGCTGGGTACTGCTGGGTACTATAGAAAAAACGACATGAGCATGGAAGTATGGAACAAACGATTTAAGGCTTAACAAAGCCATAATAATCGTTTATTAATCACTGGTAAAAGAGGCAACATCTTAAGCAGAGCACTCGACAAGCAGTCGAATTGCTCTATACTACTGCCCAAGCAGGCGACCAACGGTGAGCGTAAGCGAGGCTTCAAACGCACACATTCATCCCGACGTTGACTGAATTGCTCAAATAGGCAGAACATTGGCTGATTAGCAATGAGTGCTGGTGGCAGTTAGCCCTATTTGAATAGGTTTCCTAATATGTTAACCATTAAATGCTAAACACCCAGGGCAGTGTTGCTCTAGGTGTTTTTGCGGTTAATCGAGCTATATAGCTAGATTGGGCTAGTGCCAATCACTCGCATGGGGTAGCGTAAAGCGGGTTAAAAGTGGGATAGTTTGTCAAGTAGGCCTAAAGTCCTGTAGGAAAAAAGGCCAATATGCGCTATGGTATGCCATAGTACAATAAGAGTCAGAAGATCAAACTCATTGTGAATACTTCCCAGTTTGATTAAAGGCTCAGAGAACTCGGTGCATGGGGGCTATTGAAAGGCTCCTTTTTTATTGTTCAGCACCAAGGTTCACGCGCGGAGGGACTATGCAGCCAAGCTTTGTGCAACAACGATTCAGGTCAGTAGTTAGTGCTCTTATCATTTTAACGTTTGGTCTTGGTTCATTTAGTTGGCTGTTACAATCGGCGTTTGCCAATACGATTGATGCAACACCATATTTAAATCCATTAGCGCCCGATTTTGGCATTCAAGCGGCGATTGATGCTGCGGCTGCTCAGGGGGGCGGCACGGTGCGCTTACCCGCTGGTAGCTTTACCCTCGAAACCTACCTCGATCTTAAAACTGGCGTGACTTTGCAAGGGGTCGGGGCTGAGACGATTTTAAAGGCTGGTCGTAACGAGCAACGGGTTTTTGTCACGCAAACTGGCAGCAATCTTTCAACAATTAAAGTTGCCAGCGTTACGCCATTTCGAGTTGGTATGATCGTCTATGTCTGGCGTTCGACAGAATTGCGCTTCTTGCCTGGCTCCTATGAAATTATGAGCATCAATAGTACTAATCAAACGATCACGCTTGATCGCGCGGTCAATTACCCGCTGACTGCTAATGTTTCGCAAGTGTCGTATGGTTTGTACACCAAATTGACCGGTGCTGCCACCCAAGGAACCAATGTGATCAGCGTGGCCGATACCAGCGTGTTCAATCCAGGCGAAGGCATCATTATTAAAGGAACTGAAGGTACAGGCATTGGCAATTGGGGTGTTGAGCAAAATATGGTCGATTCGATCAATACCAGCAACAACACGCTGACCCTCAAAAAGCCTTTGACGCTTTCAGTGCCCAATAACTCAGTCGTATCGCACGCCTATTCGGCGATTTTTGCGCTTGGAACCAATTTCAACAATCGCTTGCAAAATATGGGTGTACGCGATTTGACGATTGAGGGCTGGAACACCAACCAAAAGCCGGCCTTCTATGAGTTTTATATTGGAGCGATTAACTTTGTCTATTGCCGCTTTGTGACGATCGATAACATCACCGTGCGCTATTGGCATAGCGATGGCGTAAGCTTGCAATCGTGTGATCAAAGCACGGTCAGCAATAGTCTGGCAACTGCTAATCGTGGCCATGGCTTCCATCCAGGTACTGCTTCACGCGATATTGAATTTTTCAAAATTCAAGGGATTGGCAATTTGGGCTATGCAGCACGTGGGACTGCTGGCGATGGTTTGTACTATTGTTGGGCTAACCAACGAGTTAATATTCGCCAGAGCGTTTTCCGTAATAATGCTGGCTCAGGCGTTGGCGATTTAGGTGGTGGCGATACCGATAATTCCTCACGTGATACCGATAACATCATTGAAGATAGCATTATGGAAGGCAATTTCCGCGCTGGGATTGAGGTTAATGGTGGTGGCAATACGGCCAATAACATTATTCGCCGCAACGTGATTCGCAATAACAACACTGGCAATCAAGATTATGCTGGCATTAACTTGCTTTCCAAGCGCGGCCCAGTCCAACGCTATATCATCCAAGATAATATTGTTGAAAACACAGCGGGCAGTAACCAACTCTTTGGGATTCGTGAGGTCAACTTGGCTGTGCCACCCACCACCCCAGTTGATTATCTGACCGATTTCAACACGATCACCAATAACACGATTTATAACCACCCAAGCAATAATTTGGTAGTGATTGGCCCCAACACCGTCGCCACTGGCAATATTTTCACTGCACCAGGCGCGGTGATCACACCAACGCCAACCAATATTCAACCAACTGCGACTGCTACAATCGCGCCAACCAACACTCCAACCCCAACTGGTTCGTATGTGCCACGCTTGATTATGTACAATGCCGATACTGATCAAGTTATGTATGATCCAATTCCCAATGGCGTGACAATTAATTATGCGACGCTGGGAACCCGTAATATCAGCATTGTTGCTCCAACCGCGCCTTCGAGCGGGATTGGCAGCGTGCGTTTTTGGGTTGATAGCGTGGTTTATCGCACCGAAAGTGGTCGGCCTTATTCAATCGCTGGCGATCAAACCAATGGTACAGATTTCTTGCCGATGAATCCGGCCTTGGCCCATGGAACCCATGTGATCAAAGCAGCCACCTACACAGGTTCAGGTGGAACTGGCACACAAGGCACACCCTATCAAATTGTGATTAATATTGTTGATAGTAATGCCACGGCTACGCCAATTCCAACCAACACCAATACCCCTGTACCAACTGTACCAACCGCGACCGCAACTGCAACGAACACGCCAACCAACACGCCGACCAATACGGCAACCAACACGCCAACGGCAACAGCAATTGCAACCGCGACTAATACGCCAACTGAGATTGCAACGCCCACGGCCACGGTAACGGAAGTGGCGACGGCCACACCAACCGAAATCGCCACGATCACCGCAACCGCGACTGACGTTGCCACGGTCACTGCGACAGAAATTGCTACAGCTACGGCGACAGCGACGATTACGGCAACATTAACGAACACACCAACCAATACACCGACTAATACTGCAACTGCAACGCTGACTGAGACACCTACGGCGACGCTTGAGCCAAGTGTTACACCAAGCAATACACCAACGGCGACAACCACGGTTACGACTCCAGTGCCGTCAACCCATCATGTTTATGCGCCATGGGTTACCAACTAAAAGTAGGGGGTTTGTTAATCCAACAATGGGAGCTGAGCGGCAGGGGAAGGTTTTTAAGCTATGATGGGCATGAGGATCGGGGGCCATGCTGTGCTTGGGCCAAGGGCATGGGCGTGATTGACGCTGCGGCATGTGCATTCGGAGCCATCCCAGCTTGATATTCTAACTAAACATGAATGCGAACTCTGTAATGGTTTATCGCATGAACAATGGTCAGCATACCCTTATCCCTAGTCCGCTTTTTTGCCCGCCGCAGTGGGAGCAGGGCTGGGGGTGAGAGGCCCAATGAACCATGATACCTATTACCTAGCCCCGTTCCCAGCCGTGCTCCCTAGTGAAGCATTAAAAACCTATTCCCATAATGTTATCAAGAACAGCACGAGGCAACGAACCGTTGGGCCATGCTTGGGTTGGCTAGCCAATGCAGATGGATATAACTTGCTAGTAAATTGCCAGCTTGGTAGCCTTCATGCTGCTGAGGCGTGCCGTCGGGCGCAATTATGCAATAGGCTGCTGTGGCTGGCTCAGGGTTTTCCCAGCGCGAATAGTGGAATTCATGGCCGCGCACTTGGCTGTTAGCACTGAACAAGGGATTATCATTGCAAACGCTGATTGTGCGATAGCCCAAACTGACTTTTTGATGCATCTGGCTGCTGCCTGGCAGTAAACCTACCATCGGCCAAGGCTGACCTGCTTGATCAACAATCGCCTCGGTCAAGTACATCAGCCCGCCACATTCAGCATACATCGGCACATTCGCAGCATGAGCTTGACGTAATGCATTGAGCATGGCCTGATTAGTGCTCAACTCAGCAGCATACAACTCAGGATAGCCGCCACTCAAAATGATTCCAGCGCAATTGGTGGGCAACTGCTGATCGGCGATTGGGCTGAATAAGGCGATTTCGGCTCCGGCGGCCTGCAAACATTCTTGCATCTCAGGGTAGATAAAACTAAATGCTGCGTCATAAGCCACTGCAATGACTGGCCGCTGTGCATACTCAATTGGGCTGATTGGCAGTGGCTCTAACTGAATTGGTGGGGCACTTTGGGCTAAACTGACCAATTGCTCAAGCTGGCAGGTGCTGCTTAGCGTCGTTGCCACTGCATCAAGCGTTTCTAAAATAGTCTGCTTCGCAGATTCAGCAGTTACTAAACCGAGATGACGTTCAGGTAGGTTGAATTGAGCTTGGCGGGGCAAATAGCCCAAGCATTTAATGCCGGTGTGTTGCTCAATCGCTGTAGCACATAAATCGGCATGGCGTGCGCTGCCAACCTTGTTCAGCAACACCCCGCCGATCTGCACCTGTGGATCGAAGTGCTGAAAACCTGCTACTACGGCGGCGGCGCTGCGGGCCATGCCGCCAGCATCGACCACCAAAACGACTGGTGCTTGCAATAAGCGGGCGATATGGGCGGTGCTGCCAGTATCATCGAGTGCGCCATAGCCATCGAATAGCCCCATCACGCCCTCGATAATTGCCAGATCGGCAGGGGCAGCGATTTGGCAAAAATGGCGTTGCAATTGCTCTGGCGTAAATAACCAGGCATCCAAATTGCGACACGGGCGCTGGGCAACTAAGCTATGATGGCCAGGATCGATATAATCGGGGCCACATTTAAAGGGCTGAACGTTAAGGCCCAGCCGCCGAATCGCCCCAATCAAGCCAGCAGTTAACAAGGTTTTGCCGCTGCCACTATGGGCGGCAGCAATAATCACACGGGCAGTCAAACAATACTCCTATCCACAAAAAAGCCAAGCACCAATTGCTGATGCTTGGCAAACTTGATTAATTGACCAATTTAGCTATGGCTGGCGGCGGCTTCTTCTGGCAATTGATTGCCAGCATCGTGAATGGCTTTGGTGGTGTTGGTGAGCAATAGAATCACAATCCCACCTGCAAACAGCGCAATCAACGAAAGAATTGCTTGGCGATACGAGCCAGTGGCGGCAATTACCCGCGCAAAAATAAACGGCCCAATCCACGATGTGCCACGCTCGGAAATTTCGTAAATGCCATAGAAGGCAGCTTCGCGACCATGCGGGATCATACGTGAGAACAAAGCGCGGGAAAGCGATTGTGAACCGCCGAGCACCAAAGCGATTGCCGCACCCATAAACCATGCCTGGAACACGCTATCTAAGAAGGCATAGGCATAGACGATCACACCTGTCCAGATAAACAGCGAGATCAAAATCGCCCGTTTGGTGCCAACTTTACGTGAAATTCGTTCGAAGCCCAAGGCTCCGCCAAAAGCCACAAATTGAATCATCAACACCAAACCGAGCAAAAACGATTGAGCGTCGTCTGAGCTTTGGCCTTTGGCTATAAATAGCTCGTTGACCAAAAAGACTGACGAAATGCCAATCACAGTTTGGATGCCATCGTTGTAGAGCAGATAGCCAATCAAAAAGCGCAAGGTTTGGCGCAAACGCCCAAGGTCGCGAAAGGCACTCCGGAGTTCGCGCACACTGACCGTGAGATAATGTTGGCCCGCCGGAACCTTGCGAGCTGAAGCGCGATTTTTGAGCCGTTGAATGCCGAAATAGCCGAAAATTCCCCACCACAGCCCTGCCGAAGCTAAGGAGATGCGCACAGCCATGGAGGTTGTCAGGCCAAACGTTTCGGCAAACACCACCAGCACCAAATTAACTGCGAGCAAAACCCCACCGCCAATATAGCCAAACGCAAAACCTTGGCTCGAAACCTTATCGCGCATGTCCTCGGTGGTAATTTCGTTGAGGAAGGCATTGTAGAAAACGATTGAAGCGCCAAAACTGAGGTTAGCAACCACAAACGCTAGCGCCGCAAACAGATAGGTTGCCGGCGTGGCGATATAGAGCATGGTCGTGGCGGCAGCACCCAGCAAACAAAAGAACATCAACAATTGCTTCTTGATATTGGTATAGTCGGCCAACGCTCCTAGCAAAGGCAAAAAGAGAAATTGCAATAACACCGATAACGAAACTGCATCGGGGTAGAGCGATTCGGCAGTAACCTTGTAGATGCCTAAACTTAGCACTGTGCCACCATCGCCAACCGCTTCTTTGGCCAAGGCCTCTAAAAATGGCCCAAATAAAGCGGCAATCACGGTGGTGGTAAACCCTGAGTTTGCCCAGTCGTAAAGCCGCCAACCTGCGATCTCCCGTCGATCATTGACTGGATGAGCTGAATCTGTGCTCGGAACTGAATTGGCCACTGGTGGTCTCCTTGTGCCATGCAAGAGGAAGAATGGGTGTTCCGTGGGTGTGCGCCTAAGTATAGCCGATTGTAGGATTTTTCGGATACACCCAAGGGTACAAGCACAGGATGATGGTTTGTTGAAGCGGCGGTTAACAATTAGCTCAATTTTTTGATCAAGCTTGAATGGATGCAGCAACTGGCTAGCAATCAAGTTCTTGCTAGATTTGATATGTCGTGTAGGCGTAAATCCTCGCTAAAAACCTAGCAATAACCAGCACCATTCAGCAGCAATTATGCGCCACGCATGGAATAGATTATGCTAGCAAATTGGAAACGTTGCCTTGCTGATCATCGCTTGTTTTGGAGTGAATTGGCGTTGTATACTAACAATTGCTAAGGCGAAATGATGATATATGGCTTGGGAAATCGTGCTAGAAAGAGAGTTTATCAATGAATCAGCATGAGGATGATCGCGCTGCCGAACAGGCAATATTGGAGCGTTTGGCAACCCTCAGCACGATGCAGTTTGATGATGTTGATCGTGCAATTCAGACCTATCTGGCAGTTGCATGTGAAGTAACTGGTACGGCTACCGCCCTGATTGGCGATTTGAATCGAACCCATCAATATATTCGGGCAATTTATCCAGCGACGACCGGCAATTTGGCAGCCGGCAGTACGCTTGCCCGTGAAGATACTTTTTGTCAGTATATTGATGTGACAGCACAACCTTTGGTGGTTGACGATGCTGAGCTAGATCTGCGGGTTCAGCGCTTGCTTGAACGGCTAGAAACACCCGTGCGAGCCTATTTGGGCGTGCCAATTCCAGCTTCAACCGCAGGGTTGACTCCAACCTTGTGTACCTTTGATCCGCAGGCGCATTGCTTTACACCAATCCATGTGGCAGCGCTTAAACTTTTAGCCCACCAAATTGCCCGCTGGATGCCGCTGCTACGTGCGCCCGCGACTGATGAGCCGCCCGTTGCACTGACGAATCTGAGTGTCGCTGAACTTAACCAAATCGTCGCCCACGATATTCGTAATCCACTGCATTTTTTGCAGGGAACTTTAGAATTATTGCAAGGTGATCCGTTATTACCAGCTGATCATGCGCTTGGCTCGTTGTTGCCCCAAGCCTATAACTCAGTCTTGCATATTCAGCGGCTTGTGCGCGATTTGGTCGATGGCACTGCCTTGATGACTGGAACGCTCTCATTTGTGCGCCATACAATTGATCTAAGCACGTTAATTTCTGAGATTGTGGCTGTTGCTAGCACGATGCTGCGTTCAACCTGTCGCATTCATCAGGAGATCGCGCCAGATCTCCCGCCGCTGATCAGTGATCGTGATCGGATTTGGCAAATTGTGCACAATCTTGTCAGCAATGCGGTGCGCTATACCGAGGCAGGCACGATTACGATTCGGGCTTATCCCAACGATCATCACATGTTGAAGATTGAAATTGAAGATACCGGGCCTGGCATCAACCCTGCTGATAGCGTGCGGATTTGGGAACGCCACACGCGTGCTAGTACGATCGCCCAAGGCTGGGGCTTAGGTTTAGCAATTGTGCGGGCACTGGTGCTGGCCTTGGGCGGGCAAGTTGGCATGACCAGCACGTTGGGCCAGGGTAGTTGTTTTTGGGTAACTTTTCCCTTCGTTCGGCCTGAACCAGCCTTGGTCGATTATCAGCCTTGGCGTTCGTAGTGCTTTGCTCATTTGACCAATAACCTAATTGCTCGCTTGCTCAGGTGCGTCACAATAATGTTGCAGCACATTCCATAACTCAGGATTATAGTTAAAGTATAAAGGACTATGCGTAAACTTCGAGCTATGGATCAGTTTAATTCTTTGAAAAATAAACGGACGTTCCAAGATTGTCCGTTTAATCTCAGTTCGATCAATTGGAATTTCCCGAATAAATAATGGATAGATGATGATCCCATTGCTATAGATTTCGATCGGCAGTGCTTGGCCTTTGCTCACATTCCATTTGGCTTCAAGCTTAATTTTTTTCTTATAGAGCAATGTTCCATTGGCTTTAAGCTCAGCAATTGCCGTTTTTGGTGCAGTTGCTTTAAAAAATGGCAGGCCCATTGCAACGATCAAGAAGATCGTAACACCAAAAAGAAACAGCATAAACTGAAAAATTGGATCGTGCATACTTCCCTCAAATCATCATTTGTGGCGTTAGCCGCCGTGATCAAGCCTATACGGTACGCTTGATCACAGCGATTGTTGCTAAAGCCTAACGCTCATCGGGATAGGTTATGCCCCAGCTTTGACGCAATTGATCCATGGTATTGATCAAGCTGCGCGAAGCTGCCCACGAAACAATGGGGCTTTCGATTAAGCCTGCTTGAATACATTCGGCCACATGGGCAACTTCGGTAACATAGCCATTGCCAATGAATGGCAGATCAAGGGTTTCACTTGGTTGGCCGTTGTTTTGTACTACTAATTGTTGCGAGTGCCAAAAATTGCGTTGAAAGCGAATATAGCCGCTGCTGCCAGTGACGGTTGCTTCGCATGGCCCCGCTGCTCTCACGCTGGCAACACAGTTGGCTTGGCGATCATCGCCATATTCCAAAATAATACTTTCTTGTTCATCAACCCCAGTTTGCCCAAGTTGGGCTTGACCATAAACGCTGGTTGGCGCACCAAAAAGATACAAGGCCAAGGCCAAGGGGTAAATCCCAATATCGAGCAATGCCCCACCACCAAGCGCTGGATCATACATGCGATGGCTTGGATCAAACGGGAAGTGTACGCTGAAATCGGCATGGAATAGGTGTGGCTTGCCAATTGCCCCGGCCTCAATTAATTGTTTAGCCTTGATTGTGCTAGGGTGAAACCACATCCACATAGCTTCCATCAAAAAGCGTTGGTTAGCTTGGGCTGCGGCGATCATCGCTTCAACTTGTTGACTGTTGATGCCCATTGGTTTTTCGCACAGCACATGTTTGCCAGCATTCAAACAGGCGATCGTTTGTTCAGCATGGCGTGGGTGCGGCGAACCAATAATCACCACATCCAATTCGGGGTCGGCCAAAAAGGCTGCCTGATCGCTATAGGCATGGGCAAATTGATGGGTTTGGGCGAAGTTTTCAGCCGAGGCTTGATTGCGCGAAAGCACGCTCCAACGTTGGGCATTCGGCAAATCGGCCAAGGCATTGGCAAATTGTTCAGCGATCCAGCCTGTTCCGAGTAGCCCCCATTTGAGTTGTTGCATGAATGTTCTCCAACAGTCGATGAATCCGGTCTCATGCTACCACGTAATTGGCTAACGACGTTTAAACAGGCGATTAATACTTGATCATAATCGTGGTCTATTTGTGATCAGGGTGTGAACATTGATCAATTGCTCTCGACAAGCCTGATCGTTCGGCGTATGATCGGGGTTATTCGTACTAAGGAGTAGCCACATGTTACGACAGCAACCACCTGGGCCAACCCCGCGTTTTCCCAATTTGTTGATGCGCTTTCGGCGTAATCCTTTACTTTTTTTAACTCAAGCCGCGCGTGAATATGGCGATGTGGTGCGTTTGAAATTTGGGCCGCGTGAATTAATTTTGTTAAATCACCCTGATGATATTCATGCGATGTTGGTAACCAATCAGAAGATTTTGGCTAAAAGTGTGGTTTTGCAACGCTCCAAACGTTTATTGGGCAATGGCTTGTTAACCAGTGAAGGCGAGCAACATATGCGCCAGCGCCGTTTGGTGCAGCCCGCTTTTCATCGCAAACGGATCGCAGGCTATGCTGAGGTGATGGCAAACTATGCTGCCGAAATGCGCGAACAATGGCAACCAGGCCAAGTTTTTGATGTCCATGCTGAGATGATGCGCTTGACCTTGCGAATTGTGGCTAAAACCTTGTTCGATGCCGATGTTGAGCGTGATGCCCAAGCGGTTGGCGAGGCGCTCGAACATTTGCTCAATCGCTTTAATGTGATGATTCTGCCCTTTGCTGAGTTGATCGAACGCTTGCCGTTAGCCTCGAATCGGCGGGTTCAAGCCAGCATCCAATATCTTGATCAATTGATGTTTCGGGTGATCGAAGAACGCCGCCACGATCAACGCGACCATGGCGATTTGCTCTCGATGCTGCTGCTGGCCCAAGATACCGAGGGCGATGGCACAGGGATGGATAATCAACAAGTGCGCGATGAAGCAATTACGCTATTTTTGGCTGGCCATGAAACCACCGCGAATGCTTTGAGTTGGACATGGTATTTGCTTAGTCAACATCCTGCAATTGCTGAACGTTGGTATCGCGAACTCGACGAGGTGTTGGCGGGGCGCATTCCAACCATGGATGATGTTCAAAACCTGAGCTATACCCGCATGATTTTGGCTGAATCAATTCGCATGTATCCCCCAGCGTGGATTATGGGGCGCGAAGCCTTGGCCGACTATCACGTTGGTGATTATATTTTTCCTGCTGGGATTGGCCTGACCGTTTCGCCGTTTGTGGTGCATCACGATGAACGTTGGTTTCCCAATGCCTATCAATTTAATCCTGAACGTTGGACAGCGGAGCAAATTGCTCAACGTCCGAAGTGGAGCTATATTCCGTTTGGTGGTGGCTCGCGGATTTGCATTGGCGAACAATTTGCTTGGATGGAAGGGATTTTATTGTTGGCAACGATTGGTCAACGCTGGCGCTTAAAGCTGATGCCTGGGCATCCGGTAGCCTTGCAACCTGTGATTACCCTACGGCCACGCCATGGTATTAAGATGGTCGCGGTTGCTCGCTGAATCATCAGCATTAGCCTAATACTCCTAGTAGGCCAATAGCCAAGCAGGGTTGTGAAGTGCTTAAAATTCACGCCAAAACTCAACTGCTCATTTGACATGTTCTGTGTTACACTGGCCATGCAGCAGGGTGAGTAAATTAACATTGTTCTTGGGTAGTGGCCTACTAAGCCATGTGGTAGCACATGGAGGAGTCTTGAACATGCTAAGACGAACCGCATTGGGGATGCTGGTAATCATCGGTTTGGCCTTGGTTAGTGCGTGTGGGGGTGCTTCACAACCTCAAGCCGAGACGATCAAAATCGGCTTTTTTGGCCCAATGAGCGGCAACAGTGCTAGCGATGGCACGCACTCGATGTATGCTGCGAAATTGGCGATTGATCAAGCAAACGCCAACCAAACTGTGCCCGGCAAGACCTTCGAGTTGATAACCTATGATGATCAACTTGATCCCAATCAAGCAATTACGGTTGCCCAGAAACTCGTCACTGAAGATAAAGTTCGCGCCGTGATTGGCGGCTCCTACAGCAGCACAACCCGCGCAGCCGCGCCAGTCTTCCAACAAGCTGGCATCCCCATGTTAGCGGCTTATGCCACCCATCCTGAGGTTACCAAAACTGGTTCGATGATCTTTCGCGTCATTTATATAACGACAGTCCAAGGTAATGCATTGGCGGTTTATGCCACAACCAAGCTCAATTATCGTAATTTCCACGTGCTGAATATTAATAATGATTATGGGCGGAGCATCACCGAAGCCTTTACCAAAACTGCTCAAGCCAATCATTCAACAATCGTCAGCGCGAGCGAATATGCCAGTGATGCCACTGATTTTAGCAGCCAAATTGCGACGATTAAGGCCAAACCAGCCGATGCCTTGATTTTGGTGGGTTATTATGCCCAGAGTGCTGATATCATTAAACAAGTGCGTCAGGCAGGCATTACCTTGCCAATTATTGGCTCCGATGGCTTGGATTCGCCGTCGTTGGTCGAGCTTGGTGGTAGCGATGTTGAAGGCGTGATTTTGGCAACCGATTTTTCGCGCAATGATCCACGATCAATTGTACAGAATTTTATTCGCGAATATCGTAATGCCCACGGAATTGATCCCGACGTTGTAGCTTCATCAACCTATGATGCTACCAATTTGTTGATCGATGCCTTCAAACGTAGCCCAGACAGCAGCTCAAGCGCGATTCGTGATACTTTGGCGGCAACCCAAACCTACGAAGGGGTGACGGGCGCAATTGTCTTTACGCCTGAACGTGAAGTTAATAAAACCGTGCTGTTCGTCAAAATTGAACGAGGAGCCTTTACCTTTTTGGATAAACTTGATCCTAGCCAATTGCCCTAAATCGATCTGAGCACGTCGTTCGATCCAACGTCGCAAAGCACCATTTCAGCAGAGGTAGGAATACATATGCGGGCACGGGTTCGCCAACGAGTTACCTGGATTATCTTGCTTGCGGCGTTGTTGCCGTTATTAGCGGTGTGGGCAATCGCCTTGACGATTAGCTATCGAGCGCAGCAGCGTTCGGCGCAAAATCAACAAGTGGCGCTCACTAACCTAGCCGCTGAAGATTATCGACGCTTTGTGCTGAATAGTATGGATGAGTTGCGCGGCGCTGCTGAAACGCTTGGGAATAATGGGAATCCCAGTCAGTTGAGCGATTTGCAGTTGGGTTCGCAAGTGCTATTTGGCTCAAGTTTTTCTGAAGTTGGGGTGTATAGCCTGAATGGCGAACGAATCGCAGTGGCGGCACGCTTGCGCGGCGTGCGCATGCCCGAATCGTTGGCAGGCTCACCATTATTGCAAATGGTGCAAAATCGCCAAGTTGCGATTGAAAACCCTGCGCCCTTGCAAGCCCTCTCCTTGCCACTTGCTCCCAGCGAAGTGCCGCACTTTCGGATGGCCTTGCCAATTTTGGGCAATGCCAACGCCCAATTAATTCTGGTCGCCGATATCAGCATGGATCGAATTTGGGAAACGACTTCGCGGATAGAATCAGCCGCCCAGATGCGGGTGTTGGTGGTTAATCAACAAGGCCAATTAATTAGCGCCGCCAATACCCAAGCGCTAATCGAGAATCAAGATTTATCCAGCTTACCCTTGCTGCAAACTGGCAATTCGATTGAAACCTATCGTAGCCCATTTGGCGAAGAAGTTTTAGGTGTGCGCACCTCGCTTGATCCTACCGATTGGATTTTGATCGTTGAACGACCGCTTGAGGTTATTTATAGTAATGTTCAAACCTTGGCAATTAGTTTGTTGATTGTGATTGGGATTGCCTTGCCGATTGTGGCGGCGATTGGTTGGTATGTTGGGCGGCGATTGGCCTTGCCCGTGCAAAAATTATATGCGAGCGTTACCCGTTTTACCGATGATCCCAATGCCTATACTCCGGTGCACCTCAACACCCGCGACGAATTGGCTAGCCTTGGCGAGGCCTTCAATACGATGGTGGTTGGCCTCAATGCCTCGCAAACACGGCTTTCTAAAATGAATGAAGAGCTTGAAACGCTGGTTGTGACCAGAACTGGCGAGTTGAATCAGGCGTTGGCTGAGGTGCAAGCCCAAAATCTTGAACAAGAACGCTTGCTCGAAACCGTGCGCCGTTTGAGCATGCCAACCATCCCAATTACTAAGCATATGCTGGTGATGCCGTTGGTTGGTGAATTTAGCGCTAATCGGGCTGGCGATATTAATGCAACGCTGCTCAAATCGATCGAACAACAACAAGCCAAAGTTGTAATTATGGATATTACCGGCGTGCCAGTTGTCGATCAATCGGTGGCGCGAGCCTTGATCAGTGCTTCGCATGCAGCGCAATTGCTGGGAGCGCGGGTGATTTTGGCGGGGATTCGCCCCGATATGGCCGAAACCTTGGTTAATTTACAGCTTGATCTTTCAGTGATTGATACGGAGGCAACCTTGGCCCAAGCCTTTAGCCGTGGCACTGAGTATTTGCAAAAGCGTCGGCGCTAAATTGAAAATCAATTATGCTCTGGTTCGTTGCGAATGTAGAGTTGCTTGAGTAGCGGTGTAAATACGCGGTAAAAGCGTTCGAGGGTGTCGATCATCCAAACGTGATGGTCGGCCCAGTGCTGATGATCGTGCAAATTGGCGTTGCGCCGAATTAGCCAAATTTGATATTCTTTGGTCAAAGGATTTTCGCGCCATTCAAGGCCAACCCCTAATTGTTGCTCGATTGCCACCCGTTGTTGGCGTAACCACCGAAAACGTAATTTGGCTGAAATACCACTGAGCATTACCGCCACGCCAATCCAATTATCGCGTTGATTCAAGACCGCTTGTAAGCTGCAATCGGCACGGCCTAGCGCAAAGCTGGTGCTTGGCTCGGAATGCGGTTTTTTTGCCCCAAGATGGCTATTACGCTCACGTAACATGGCATTAAAGCGCATCCAATAGCCTAAATAGATATTTTTGCTGGGGCTGGCCGGAGCTGGCGGCGCTACTGGCACTGGCTCGTTAGTGATTGCTAGTTCCCAATCGGCTGGCTTGCAAATCAGCTTGAAGTGCGGGGCAAATGGCGAATCATCAATTTGCCATAACTCCAATTCGATTGCAAAAAACAATAAATGAGGGAGCGTTTGTTGGTTGAGCCATTCGATCGTAGCACGATGCTCAGGCGTAAAATGCTCAGCAATCCAAATTAAAATCGTCGCCTTGACCGTGCTGGCGGTGGTGAGCAATTGCCCAAGATGGGCATGATCGCTGCCAGCTAATTGATTTTCGATCAAGACCTTGGTTTCGGTACGTCGATCGTAGCACACCAGACTTTGGCGTAAATTGCCAGTGCCTTTATTGAGTGCTTCGAAGCGTAATTCGAGGTTGGTGGCAGTGTTGAGCTGAGCGATATTTTCGGCTTGGGTGAGCCAGTGGGTAAAATGGCTAGCTGCCTGCCGCCAAGCATCATGAATGGGAACCCGTTTAAGCCGACCAAGCTGATTCATCGCCGTAATTCCTCACTACACCGTTGGGCTGCAAGCTGCTACAGATTATAGCATGAAGGGCGGGTTGCCCGGTTAAAGCTCCATCAAGCGATTGATTTGCTGCAGCGCCATGCCTGTTAGCATTCAGTTGATTCGTTAAAGGAGTTGCAACGATGGTAGATGATCGGCAAATTCTGGAAACTGAGCGCTTGATATTGTGCAAATTAACCCCTGATGATCTTGAGGCCTTATTCCGACTATATCGTGATCCGATCATTCGTGAGCACTTCCCTGAGGGTGTGTTGAGCCGTGAAGAAACTCAAGCCGAGCTTGATTGGATTATTAAGGTTTATTACGGCGACTATGGCTATGGCTTGTGGGCAACGATTTATAAACCAACTGGAGCTTTTATTGGGCGCTGTGGTTTACTGCCATGGGTGATCGACGAGCGCCAAGAAGTTGAAGTAGCCTATTTGCTCGATCAAGCCTATTGGGGACAGGGTTTGGCAAGCGAGGCTGCTCAAGCAATTGTTGCCTATGGGTTCGATCAGCTTCACTTTGATCGTTTGATTTGCCTACCAATCCCCGAAAATGCTGCTTCGATTCGGGTAGCTGAAAAAATGGGCATGCAGTTGGAGCGCGAGTTGGTGCTTGATGGCTCGCCCGCGCTGCTTTATTCAATTGCCAAAAGCTAGATTATGGTTGCGTTGGAAATGGCTCGACTGAATAGGCTCCGTTGCGGCCAACATAGATCGCCAAACGCCCACTAAGAAAGACCAGATAGCTGCTTACTCCTGCTGCCATGCTCTGCTGCAAAAATGTGGGATAGCTGATTTCGCCGCGTTGCGAGGCCTTGAGGGCTGTTTGAAAGGCGACTAAATCCAGTTGGCTCGCAATTGCTGGCAGCTTGTTTAGGTTTAATGGGTAGACGAAGCTTTGGCCTTGATGACCATAGTAGGTCATTTCAAGCCGAATCAGATCAACATGATATTGCTCGACACTTGGGCTTAGCCGCTGAATCACCTCAGGAAAGGGTAAGGTTCCGTTGAGGGTGCTCTCGGCACAGGCTTGCAGCAGTGTTTGATCAAACGTTGACATGGTGTTGCTCCATAACAGAATGCTATGGAGCAAGTTTAGTTCTCGGCCAACAGCAATGATTGAAGAAATGCGACATCCTTGCTTGTGGCTGCATAGGCTGCTGGCGATTGACCGACGCGGGCAGCAAATTGGCGAATAAAATGGGCTTGATCAGCGTAGCCCGAATCATGGGCAAGGCTAGCCCAAGAATTACGTTTGGCCAATGATCTCAGCGCCTGATCAAATTGCACTAAGCTGGCATAGGCCTTCGGTTGCAAGCCAATTTGCTGTTTGAATAGCCGTTCTAGTTGTCGCCGACTGAGGTTGACCTCACGCGCAAGCTGGCTAATCGGATATGTGCCCTTGGCTGCTAGCAGAATATTTACTGCATTGATGAGGCTAGCATGGGGTGAGCAGGCTTGTGGCATGAGTTGATCATATACAAATTGACTGACTAGTTCGGCAACGCTGGTTAAATCAGCCGATTGTAAGGCCAGCGTGTCGATTTGCTCAATCAGATATTCGAGCTGGCTCGCGGCTATAAATTCGTGCAATGGCACATGCTGATCGTGCAAATCGGCCATCGTATGCTTGAAACTAGCAAATACGCCGTATGGTTGAAAAACCAGCAAGATTGTTTGGGTTTGTTGGTCAGGCTGAAATTGGCGAATTGTTGATTGTAATCCCGTCAAGCCTAGGCGATTTAAGTGTTTAAACGTATTTGTTGGCTGCTGATGTACGCCCAAACGCCCTTGATATTGGATTCCTGCCACCGGAAATGGCGTTGGCAAGACCGGATAGGCTGAGGCTTCAGATCCATGTGCTTGATGCAAGACGATCGAACGAATCAATGGGCGTAACGCACGATTGACTGGCAGGCTAACCAAACTCATGCAGGCTCCTCGTATGGCGTGATGATGATGGATTCAAGATCGTATTTTAGCTGCCATAGGTTGATTGTTCAATCATCCACAAATTCCTGATATTTATCCCCTTCGTGGCCTTCGTGCGCTTCGTGGATCAAATGCTCTGCGCCTCTGCTTTTGCCTTCTGACTTTTGCCTTTTGATTTGTTCTATGTTCGCTTTGTGGTGGCCTAACTTTTTAGCCTGTGCTTGGATATATCTAGTGAGGGCGCACTCAACAATTGGCTGAAAGGAAGGATATGCACGATCACGAAGCTATAGCTCGACTCAAACAAGGTGATATCGCTGGGCTAGCCCCCCTTGTTCATCAATATCAATATCAGGCTGTCCGCGCAGCGATCTTGGTTGTCCGCGATCGGGCTGCTGCTGAAGATATTGTTCAATCGGCTTTTCTGCGGGTGGTGCAGCGCATCCAACAATTTGATAGCCAACGCGCCTTCGGCCCGTGGTTTATGAAAATTGTGTTGAACGATGCACTCAAAGATGCCCAACGCCGCGAACGCCAAAGCTCACTTGATCAATCAAACGCTGCTGGCTTGGCGTTGTTCGAAGAATTAATGAGCAACGAACCCCAACCAGAGGCCTTGCTGGAGCAAGATGCACTGCGCGAAAGCGTCATGCAAGCCTTGAACCAACTAACACCGTTGCAACGGGCAGCAATTGTGCAACGCTATTACCTTGGAATGAGCGAGGCCGAAATGGCCGATGATGCCGCCACCAGCGCAGGCGCAATCAAACAACGCTTGTTCGGTGCTCGCGAACGGTTACGTCGGCTCTTAGCCCCAATTATTAATGAATCTGTGTAGTCGAGGAGTCTGCAATGCATAACGATAAGCATATTTCACAAGCACTCACCAGCATCGCTGAGCATGAAGTGCCTGAAGGTTCGCTCAATTTGCTCAAGCCAATTCAAGCCCAAGTTGCGCTCAAGCCTCAAGCAACACGGCGGGTTGGTTGGTTGCGCCCCGCCATGATGGCCGCGTGTGGGGTGGCCTTGGCAGCGGTTGGTTTTGGCTTATTGCCCAGCCAAGTTAACCAAGTGAGTGCTCAAGAGGCCTTGCGCCGTGCCGAACAAGTAACCGCTTTTGGTTTGACGGGGATTGATTCGCTGCATGGCGTGCTCGAAACCCATGTACCCGGCACTGGCAGCGTAGTCAGCGAAAAAATTTGGGTGCAACAGCCAAACAAATTGCGCAAAGAAATTATTTGGCCAAGCGGCAACACAATGCCTGAGCAATACGAAACCCAAATTATGAATGGCGACGATGCTTGGGCATGGATCTCGCCAGCTGGCCAGCCCAACCTGGTTGATGGTACGGTCTCGCAATTCGCTGCGAGCGAGTTGGATGGCGCGTTGTATGTGATTCCCAATCCAACCGCTTCGCTCGACTCGAATGGCAATAGCGAAGGTTTGTGCGCTCAACCAGGCGATCAGCTTTCAACTGTTGGCCAAGAAAGCTTCTTGGGCCGTGATGCCTTGGTGATCGAATGTGTGATTGGTGGCGATAGCGACCAAGCCAATACGCGGCTCAAATTCTGGATCGACGATGAGTTGTTTGTGGTGTTGAAGTCGGAGTACTACGAGACCAACGGCGATTTATTCGTTGAATCAGCCTATACTGAATTCGAAGTTAATGGTTCGTATCCTGCCGACTTCTTCGCCCCACCAGCAGGCGCTCCAATCGACGTTACCGAATAAGCATTTAGCCTTAAGCCAGCGATCAATTGTTGATCGCTGGCTTTTTTTGATTTAAATGCAATCATGCCAACGACCGATTGACATGCACTTGGCTGGGCTACTACACTAACAGCGCTTCATGGGTGAAGCATTAGTGTTTCTGAACAAGCGGAGTATGGAATGCACCACAGCTCAACGAACGACGATATCGCAGCGATTCAGCAAGCAGCCTTGGATTATCTGGAATCTCAGCACAACCTCGATCCTGCACAAATGCAACGTAGTATTCATCCACGCATGGTCAAACGCACATTCTGGACGCATCGGGGCACTGGCAAACAATATTTGCGTGAAGCGAGCGCCGAGGAAATGATTTTGCTGGCAGCTAGCTATAATCGAGATGGCGATAAATTTCCCGCAACACCGCGCAAAACGGTTGAAATTTTAGATGTTCAAGCGAGCGTTGCTAGCGTGAAACTTACCGCTGACGAGTGGATCGATTATATGCATCTGGTTAAAATCAACGATCAATGGACAGTGATTAATGTGCTGTGGGCTTATCACGATCAGGATCTTCATCGCTAACTAGCATAATCAATCAGTTGCGTGGTAGCGCTTGGATGCTACCACGTCAGCTAATAACTGCTTAACGCGCCCCATTAACGGACGAATGCCAATCTCATTGCATTCCACTGTTGCCGCAACGCGATCTCCATACGTTTTTCATTAAATCATTGCACTTTGGTTAGATTTGGTAGGAAATGTCAAGTTTTCTATCGGTGGAGCTGCTATAACTCCTTCAGAATGAGTCAAAGCCAACTCTGGAGGAAATTATGCACTTTTTAAAGGTTTTGTTGATCGTTTGTTGTACGTTAGTTGCGGCAATTCAGGTTCAGGCTGCGCCCTCTGCTGGCGTGGTTGGCACTGGTACGCCCGCTAGTTGTACCGAAGCTGCTCTGGATGCGGCGCTAACCAACGGCGGCATTATTAGCTTTAATTGTGGTGGCGCAGCCACGATCAATCTTACAAGCGATAAAATTTTGGTTAGTTCTACCACGATTGATGGGGCAAATCAAATCACGCTGAGCGGGCGCAATCTCAATCGCTTGTTTGTAGCCAACGGCGCAATTCAGCTAAATCTCCGAAATTTGACCCTAGAAGCAGGGTTTTCGGCGGTTGGCGGCGGGGCATTGGAGTTGGTTGGAGCCGAGGTTGTGCTCGATAAGGTGATTC